>CALCJG010000154.1 GCA_937967705.1 uncultured Spirochaetia bacterium | reverse complement strand
ATATCCACTCGTGACTGGAGTTCAGACGTGTGCTCTTCCGATCTGATGCCGAGGAAAGCCTTCTGTTCCCGTTGGAGGGAGCAGGCCGGGGCGAGCAGAATAAGGGCGAGCAAGAGCATGGCGGGCAGGGCCGGCGCGAGCCCCGGCACCGCCGCCGCGAGCCCCGGTGAAGCCGGCCTCGATGCGGATAACGACAAAACTATTGATCCAGCCTGCGTGAGTGATATCTCCGGCGCGGGTGATGCAGTTGGCGCGGGCGATGCGGCCGGTACGGGTCTATCCCGCGCGGTCATTTCAATCGGCCCGGGACGCGAGGTTTGCGCAAGAGGCGGGGACTGATTCTGAGCCATTTTTCCGGTGCCGTCTGTTGCTGAAAAACGCTTCATACGACTGTTCTCCTTGAAGAGTGGGATTCGGGACACGAAAGGTCCCGCCATCTTCCGGAGACAGGAGAATATGGGCGGTGCTTGTCCTCGTATCGGCGGCAAAGGGGCGTTTATCGGTGTCGGCCGGTGAGATGGCGAGTCAGCGCGGCAATTCAGCGCGGCTGCCGGATTCGGAGACACCGTCTCATCAGTTTGGGGGATTTAACGTTTTCTGCCGGGGGGGAAGAAAAAAGACCGCGCCTCCGGCGTCCCCTCTCAAGGAGTCCAGGGGATGCCGGGGATTGCCCGTTAAGGCAATCCTGAAAGGTCGCGGCCTACTGGGGCATGGTTGTTACGCGATCCGTACGGTCGATTCCTCGCCGGAACCGATATTCTGGGCTACCGACTGGATGAGGACTTTCCCCTTCCGGTCGGTGATGAATTCCTCTCCCTTTCTGAGGAGATGGTCGTCCGTGTCCCCTTCCTGGGTGACCCAGAGGCAGCCGTCCAGGCAGGAGATCCGGTACGGGGTGTCGCGGACCGTTATTTTCAGGACGAGATCCTCTCTTACGGTATGAAGGAACGCGGGGGTTTCCCTCGATCCAACCTCTTCAACGAGAACTCTCTTTGTCTTGTATGTCGTCTTCATGATGAAAATATAATGAATGTGAAAAAACTCGAACAGATGCAGAAATAATATATTGTTAGCATAACAGTTTGACTTTTAACGAACTGTTATGGTATTATTGTGGATAAGCTGTCTAGGCATTTGGTTTGATTTTTCGTACAGAGGAGTACAGATAGATGAAAGACCACGCTCCTTCAGAGGGATTTCTCTACGAACGGATAGCCGATACCTTCGCAGACCTCATAGAAAAGGGAACCTTCAAGCCCGGAATGCGGATTCCGTCGGTCCGGGAGATGAGCAAGCGGGAAAACACGAGCGTCACCACGATCCTGGAGGCCTACCGTCTTTTGGAGAACCGGGGGCTGATCGAGGTGAAACCCCAGTCCGGATATTTCGTCTCCACCCGGGGGGGCGCGGGACTTCCCGAGCCCGAGTCCGGAGGCGATTCGACCCTCGACCCCATGCGCGTCACCGTCGAGGAGCTGACGATGCAGATGTTCAAGGACACCCTGGATCCCGGCGTGGTCCAGTTCGGCGCGGCCATCCCCGACCCGGCCCTCCTTCCCACGGCCAAGCTCGGCCGGATCCTGGCCCGGTACGCCAAACGGGACGACATCAGGCAGAACATCTGCGGGGTGAGCAAGGGGTGCGACGAGCTGCGGGTACAGGTGGCCAAGCACATCACCTCCGCGGGGGTGCACGTATCGCCGGAGGATATCCTCATCACCGTGGGCTGCATGGAGGCGCTGAGCCTCTCCCTCAGAACGGTCTGCAGACCCGGGGACACGGTGGCGGTGGAGTCGCCCACCTATTTCGGGGTGCTCCAGATCCTGGAGTCCCAGAACCTGAAGGCGCTGGAGATTCCCACCCACCCGGTGACCGGCATCAGCATCGACGCACTCAAGTTCGCCATAGAAAACCAACGGGTCAACGCCTGCGTTGTCATGACCAACTGCAGCAATCCCCTGGGCTGCACCCTGTCCGACGAAAACAAGCGGCTCCTCGTCCGCCTCCTCGCGGCGCACGACATCCCCCTCATAGAGGACGATATCCACGGAGAGATCAATTTCTCCGCCCGGAGGCCGACCCTGGCAAAGGCGTACGACGAGAAGGGGCTCGTCATCCTCTGCTCCTCCTTCTCCAAGGACCTGGCCCCGATCTTCCGGGTCGGCTGGATGTCCCCGGGGCGGTTCATGGGGGATGTGGAGCGGCTCAAGCTGGCCACCAACATCAGCACCCCCAGCCTCACCCAGCTCACCATCGCCGAGTTCCTCGAGGGGGGAGGCTACGCCCATCACCTCCGGAAGATCCGCCAGGCCTACGCGGAAAAGACATCGCGGATGGCCCAGGCGGTCCAGAAATACTTCCCCGAGGGGACGAGGGTTTCATCCCCCGCCGGCGGCTTTGTCCTGTGGGTCCAGATGCCCGAGGCGATCGATTCCCTGATCCTCTACCGCCACGCCCTCAAGGCGGGGATCACCCTGGTGCCCGGCTACCTCTTCTCTCCGGGGGACAAGTACCGGAACTACATCCGCCTCAACGCCGCCTACTATTCGGAACGGACCGACGAGGCGGTGAAGCGGCTGGGGGAGATAGCGAAGACGCTTGACAGGTGAAAACACGTGGGGCGATAATCATCAGAGGCTCTTTCAAAATTACAATTTTGAAAGAGCCTCTATATGGGGTCGCCTAACCACCAGTTACTTAATTATTTATTATATAAATAGATAACTTCAAGTGGTTAGGCTAAAAATCCTCGCTTCTTTCAAAAATCGAAGATTTTTGAAAGAAGCTGATCAAAAAGAAAAGGAGTCATGCTGCCATGAAAAGAGGTCCCATTACCTGTGCCGCGGTGTTCCTTTTTGTCATTCTGGTTTCCTTTCCGGCCCGGGCAGAAAATGCCGCTTCTACGGTCCGCCTCGAATACGAGGATCTCGGCCTGGGGTTCTGCAAGATTCACGTGTTCTATGACGGTCAGGAGTACGGTTCGTACATGAAAACCAATAAGATCGGAAGAGCGTCGTGTAGGGAAAGAGTGTAGATCTCGGTGGTCG
>CALCJG010000153.1 GCA_937967705.1 uncultured Spirochaetia bacterium | reverse complement strand
CATCGTCCGGGACGTCAGAGTGCAGGATGAGACGATCACCCTATCCTACAAGCCCTCCTCGCTCAAAGAGGTAAAAACCCCGGACAGTGTGAATGTCCCCTTCCCTTACTACAGGGACGCAGGGCACATGGTGGCCATCTCCATGCCGGACAAGCTCTTAAAGGACGTGATGAAGTGGATGGAGGAATAACCAGACCGCAGATGCGTTTTCATGGCCTTCCGGTATCCCCATGCCGGTTCAGGAATTTTTTTTGACCGGCATGGTGCGGAACTCCTGACATCAGGCTTATCGGCAGAAGGCCCCGCCTCATGCCGAAACCGGCTCCCGCAAAGTAACGGCCTCCAGGGTCCCGTCACTTAGCTGCCGTATGTCTCCCCGTTGTACGAACTCTCGAACGTGATTGTTCAGGGTATGATATTCCCAGAATCCGTAGAGCCCCCGAATAAAGGGATTCATCTTTTCCAGGGAGGCCGGGCTGTAGTAGAGACCGGTCAGCACCAGGTCCCGCAGGGCAACCGGGCCCCTCTCCCGCACCGCGCTCATCAGGCCTTCCCCCACCGTTTCCATCTTCCCGGTGATGCCGTCGAAGAGGGAGACCTCCTGCCTCTCAATGAAAGGCCCGCTGTGACTGGCCGCCAGTATATAATCCCCCTCGGCGTAGAGATCCCGCGCGGCAGCCACGGATTGACGGTAGGCAGCCAGATCGCAGTAGTCGAAACCGTACCAGGCCCCGAAATCATCCAGTCCCAGATCCGAGGCGAAGAGGATCTCCCGCTCCGTTCCCGCCCCCACGATATAGCCCGTATGTCCGGGGGAATGCCCCGGCAGGGGTAGGGTTTTCAGGGTGATGTTTCCGATACGGAAAACCTCCCCGGGATCGAAACCCCGCACAACGGATATCTCCCGAAATCCCTGCACCTTCCCGGTAAAAGCCCGCATGCTCTCATCCATGCCGAAGGCCGTGGACCCCGAAGCCCGCAGGAGGTTGCGGAAATCCCGCAGAAAATCATCCTCCGGCCGGGGGCAATGGATGGGAACACCCCTTGCCTCCCAGAGATGGAGATTGTTCACATGGTCGATATGCATGTGGGTGACGAAATAGCCGCTAATCGACTCTCCGGTCCTCTCCATAAGCTGGCCAATCTCCTCATCGGTAAAATTGCAGTCGATGAGCACGACACCCCCTTCCCCCCGGACGATCAGCCCGTTGCATTTCCAGGGAACGGGTTTGTCGGACCAGGCCATCTCCACGGACTCTGTTAACGGTTCGAATGACAGCATGACTTCCTCCTCAGTTGCTGTAATAATATACCTATCGGTATAATTAAAGACCAAAAAAATATCACTTCTCTCTCATGGCCTCTACGAGCCCCTTGATATGCCTCACCACCGCCTGCAGAGGGGAATCCTCACCGGCCACTTTAGAGAGCATGATGCCCCCCTCGATGAGAGCGATAAAGAGCTCCGCAAAACCCTCAGCGTCGGCGTCCTCCCTGATCTCCCCCCGGCGCACACCCCGCTGCACCAGCACTATAAGATTGCTCTTCCAGTAGGCGATCTTTCCCCGGACCCTTTTCTTCAGTCCCGGATGCCCGTCGTCGGAATCGATGGCCCCGTTGAGGAGGGGGCATCCCCCCGTTCGGGCGATGACCCTGTAATGCTCCGCATAGAAATCCGCGAAGGCGGTCAGCTTGTCACAGGAATTGTCATGCCCCTTCAGTGCTTCTTCAATACCGGCGCTGATCTTCCCGAAATTGTACTCGAAGGCCTCTAGGGCGATCTCGTCCTTGTTCCGGAAGTTGCCATACAGGGCGCCCTTGGTCATACCCAGCGCCTCGGTGAGCTCCGAGAGGGAGGTCCCGGCATACCCGTTCCGGTTGAAGATGGGCCCCGCCACCTCGATGATCTGATGTCTCGTTTTTTCCGCTTTTCCCATAGTACTCACCTTAAACAATATACCGATCGGTATAATATTCGTCAACTCTTTTTCAGGGCGCCACATGAATCCATTCGAAGGCGCGGCAGGAGACCGGCCTCCCTCCCCTCTCCATGACCAGATCCTGCGTAAAGAGCAGGGACTCCATTTCCCGGCTCCCGTCTTCACGATAACGGGCAAAGATGAGAACCTGATCCTTCCCGAAACGCTGGAGATCCAGGTCCGGCAGGGTGATGTGGTGGGGCAGCTGACGCCAGCCGATCTGCACACCCCCAGCAATCCTATTCTTCTCGTCCCTGTATATCACGAACCGTCCAGCAGGGATTACGATCATGTTGCCCCCCAGCCGTACGTAAACATCTTCCAGCCTCCTCAGGGCAAAGACCTTCCCGTCCGGGCCAAAGAGCGGACTGTATTCGTACACCTGACTCATCACCCCCCGTATTTCCTTTTTAACCCACTTGCCGTAGAGTTTGACCCGGCCGTTCTCATGGAGGGAGAGCAGCCCGTCCTTTTTCAGGGAGAGCCCCGGGGACCCAGCCAGGACCGCATCCCCGGCCAGAACCAGGGTTCGGACCTGACCGCCGGGATAAAAACTGATCTCCCGATAGGCCGGGAGCTGCTGTCCCCCCTGCAGTATCACCGTATGAACGCCCGCCAGCTCCCCTCCGCCGATGGTCCTGTTCTCGTAGAGGAAGATTTGATGGAAATCATAGTTCCGGCCGCCGACAGTGCAGGCGGTTTTCTCCCTCATCTGGCCGCCCCTCAGCCGTCCGCTTCTGTAAAATTCCAGACGGCCATAAAACCGGTATTCCCTGCCTGACACGGGAAAAGGGAAGGGCGACCCAAGAACGGCTTGTTCCAGATTTCCGCTCTCAAAAAGACGGATCTCTCCCACGAAACGAGCCTTTTTCCCCTCTACCGGTAAAACCACAGCCGCCGCCAGCTCCCCCCGGCGGAGCTTTTTTGTGTCCTTATAATACTCCATGCTCGTTTTGTAGAACTCTACGCGCTGCCCGTATATCTTATAACTGCCGGTCCTCCGGGCCCGGCTGCGCCGGAAGTCCCTCTTGATGGCCCCCAGGGGATCGAAGAGGCAGCAGCCCCCGTACCCCGATTCGATGTGGGAAGCGAGACCGGCGGGGAAGAGCAGCAGAAGCGCCAGCGTCCCGGCCAGAACAACTGCCGGAAACCCCGATCCGCATCGGCCGTTTGCCTTTTCGGACGGTTTTATTGCCTTTTGCTCATTTCTATTCATCCGTTCTCTCACTGTATTTTTATTTTACGGTTCCCCGGCTGCCCAGCAGCTTGGCCGCCCGGTCCAGGTCCAGGGGCTGGAGGCCCGCACCGTCGGTGTGCATTTCCAGGGCGCCGTTGTCGCAGTGCTCCTCGCAGAGCCCGCAGCCCATACAGAGATGGCTGTCCCGGCTCCAGGTTCCGCCTTCCGTCTTTATCGCCCCGAAGGGGCAGATCCGCCCGCAGGCGCCGCAGAGACGGCATCGTTCGGGGATATGCCGGATCTCATACCCCGAGGGGGCCTGCATGGAGAGCGTCCCGCCCCCGCGCACACTTCGGGCCAGCCGTGTGGCCTCCAGGCTCACGCAGCAGCGGGGACAGCAGTTGCAGATGACCCCGGTGCGCCCCCCGGTGGCCACCTTGAAGAAGGCGGTGGTCACATGCCCGCGCCGCCGAAAGTCTGTGATGATGGACAACGCCTCCTCCTGGGTGATTCTCCGGGCATGATACTTTTCCCCGTGCTCCAGCCAGAACTGGGCGGTGGTGCGGCCCACCGCGATGCAGCTGGCCACAGGCTCGCAGGTGTTGGGCTCGCGGGCCAGTTTACAGGGACAGTCCATCACGGCGATGTAGCCCGGCTCCTTGAGGATGATGCTGTTGGCTCGGCTGTAGGGGATGATGCTCCGGCCGCTGTCGGGTCCCAGGGTTACATCCCGGTCGATGGTGAGAATCTTCCGCACGTCCCCGAAGGAGAGCACCTTGGCATGATAACGCTGAAAGGCCTGATGGAGGGTGAAACGAAGAGGCGACATCCATCGGAAATAGCGCACAAAAAATCGGATGAGCACCAGCATCGTTTTCACGTAGGGGGCGTAATAGCGGAAATAGATATAATTATGCACCGCCCGGTCCACCCGCTTCCCGTGCAGTCGGAAAATGTTTCTTGTGGATTCCCTCATGGCCTCTCCCCTTCAGCCTCCCCCTTTCCCTCAGGCAGGGGTTCATACCCCCTGCGGGCATAGATCCTCATCCGGTTGACCTCCTTCAGGAAACGGTAGCTCTTTTCCACATAGGCCCGCACCACCGGCGGGGGGGGAAAGCGGAAGTTGGTAAGGCCGTTGGGTGATGTGTCGACGAAGAGCACCGGTTTCTTTGTCTCCATCATCTGCACGAAGTCCTCCTCCATGCGCCGGGCCTGAAGCCGGGACGCATCATCCCCCTTCGTGTAAAGCGAGTTAATCAGTATGACCGAGGTCTTGGGCCAGAGATGGCGTATCCCCATACGCCTTCCGGAAAAGTAATAGAGATAGGGCCCGTCTCCCCAGACGAAGATTCTCTCCCCGGGGCGCGTGATGCGCCGGATGTAGTCCGCGGCATCCATGTAGGAGCCCTCCGGGAGGAGATAATCGTTGAAGCTCCCCACCAGCACGGCCCGGGCCCAGTAGAGGATTTTCCCCTCCCCGTAGAAGGCCCGGGGATAGCAGTTTCGTATGACGACATCCTTGACATTCCATCCCCAGAAGAAAAGGGCGGGCACCAGAAGCAGCACTGTCGCCCGCCGCCTGAAAAAGTCCATACGGGAGGCGGTCTCTTCGCTCAGGGCCATGGCGGAGGCCAGGCAGAGGAAGGGGTAACAGGTCATGAAATAGTGGAAATATAGCCGGGACCCTCCCGCGAAAACCATGAGATAGGTAAAGAGAAACATCAGGATGAGGGCGGACTGTTCCCCGCTTCCGTAGCGCATCCTGCCGGAAAGGAAACGTGCCATAATCCAGAAGGCCGGGACCCAGAGCAGGATGTGCCAGATGAGGAGCATACCCTGGCGGTGCAGAAATTTCCCCGCCATAATCAGCGGCTGCGACCCCTGGGCGGCGGCATAAAAGAGCTTGGAGCTCACCTGATAGATCAGAAACGAGGCGAACTTGTCCGAGAGCATCAAATCGGCCGTGAACGCCGCCGCCAGAAAGAGGAACAATCCCCCCCAGAGGGCCAGGTATTTGCGGGTCAGGCTTCCGTCATAATAGCGCCGGTAAAGGATGAAGAAAACACCGAGAAAGATGAAGAGGATCAGGCCGTGAAACTTAACCTGGGCGGCGGCGACCCCCAGGACAAGGCAAAAAAGGAACGAAAGATATTTCCGCAAACCCTTCTCCTGCAGGAAGGCGAGGAAAAAGGCAAACCCGGCGGCCACCGGAAGGTTGTAGACGATCTCCCCGTTGACCGCCATGAAGTGCCGGTTGAAAGAGGAGATGAAGACCGCATAAAAGAGAGAACCCAGCGCCCCCACGGGGAAACCCCCGATGCGCAAACCTGCGAAGTAGACCGAGAGGGCCGTGAGAAAAACGATCAGCACGGCAAAGGCGTGAAGAACCACCCATCCCCGCTCCGGGGAGAGGGCATAGGCCGCTTTGAAGAGGGCGTGATAGAGGGGGAGCTTGCTCTCGCTAAAATCCCTCCCCGGGACATCGCCGGCCCGGTACTCCTGGGTCTGCACGATGGCCGCCAGCTCGTCCACATCATAGTAATCGTTGAAGAGCGTCGGCAGGCGGAAGAGAAGGCTCGCCCCCAGGAGCAGGAGGAGGAAGAGGGCCTTCCGTTTGCCAAGCGCGTTCAGGGCATCGATCATCCTCGTTCCTCCGTTTTTACCTTCCGTATCAGCAGTTCCGCCAGTTCCAGATCCAGGGGGGTGGTGATTTTTATGTTCCGGTAATCCCCCTCTGTCATCTTCACGGAATACCCCGCCTCCAGGACCAGGCTCACGTCGTCAGTAGCGTTTTTCTCTCCCCGGGCGAGGGCACGCTCATGGGCGTCCCGGATTACGGAACATCGGAAGCCCTGGGGCGTCTGGGTGTAGTAAAGGGATCCGCGCTCCGGTATGCTGAGCACGAACCCCTTCCCGCCCTCGGCAATGGTATCGATGGCGCGGACATAGACCCCTGCGGCCCCCGCCTCAGCGGCGGCCCGGATGCAGTCGAGGATCATCCGCTCCGTGACGAGGGGCCGGGCCGCGTCGTGGATGAGGAGGATGTCCTCCTCCGCGAACTCCCTGCAGGTCAGGGCCCGGTAGGCGGACTCCTGCCGGGTCGCACCGCCGGCGATCAGGGACACATCCCTCCCCGGGGAAAACCGTTCCAGGAGCGCAGCAGCCTCGGCAATATAGTCTGCCGGCAGGGCGAGGATCAGGCCGGTGATTTCCCCGAGCCGCGCAAAGGACTCCAGGGTCCTAATGAGGATCGGCTTCCCCTGCAGCGGCAGAAACTGCTTGGGGCGTTCATCGCCCATGCGCATCCCCTTGCCCCCCGCCAGGATGAGAGCGTAAACATCAGCCACAGATACCGCCCCGCAGGTCTGTCCAGGTTGCCGTTTGTATTCTTTTACTATTCATAAATTGGTTCCGCAAGGTCCGCCCGTTTCGTCAGGGGAGCAGGCTATCAAAGGGGAGGGTTTATCACAATAAAAAAATCATTTCCTTCTTTCTTTCTTCAGCAGGAAAGGGACGATCGTTCCCCGTTCACGGACAGCACATTAATAACATTATTCTATTGACACATTTCAGGGGATTATTTATCCCTGTGAACAACCGGCAGGATCGATCAGAGCAGAAAAAGCTGAGAAGCGGCGAAAAATTTAGACGACCCGGCCTGGAACAGAGTATATTGTACCATAAAGAAGATTCACGAAGCCTCTTCCAGAACGCAGAGGCCCCTGAAACGGGGGGAAAAGGGCTCCCGTGATGACCTTGACTGAAGACATCAGACCATACCATTTTTCCCGAGGTGCCTCCTATGCAAAAGAGAGACGGTTATTCAGCGGCGGAACTATTTGGCTCCGCCAACGGGCTGGCCTATAACGATTTCATCATCCTGCCGGGATATATCGATTTCTCCCCCGACGACGTAAACCTGGAATCCCGGCTGACCCGGAACATATCCCTCAAGCGGCCCCTCATATCAAGCCCCATGGACACCGTTACGGAATCCCGGATGGCCATCTGCCTGGCCCTCATGGGGGGGATCGGTTTCATTCATTACAACAACACCATCGCCGAGCAGGCGGAGGAGGTGCGGAAGGTCAAACGCTTCGAAAACGGATTCATCCTGGACCCGATGGTCTTCTCCCCGGAACATCGGATCTCTGATATCGACGAAGTCAAGGAAAAGTACGGATTTTCCGGCATACCCATCACCGCCGACGGCCGCCTGGGCTCCAAACTTCTGGGGATCGTCACCAACCGGGACATCGACTTCGAGCCCGACCGCAGCAAGAAACTCTCCGAGGTGATGAACACCGAGCTCCTCACCGCCAAGAAGGGCATCTCCCTCCCCGAGGCCAACGAGATCCTGAAGACCTCCAAGAAGGGAAAACTCCCCATCGTGGACGACAGCGGCAACCTGGTCTCCCTCATGTGCCGCAACGATTTGCTTAAAAACCGTGAGTACCCCTTCGCCTCCAAGGACAATCAGAAGCAGCTGATGGTGGGCGCTTCCCTCTCCACACAGGAGGAGGCCAGGGAACGGCTCGCGGAGCTGGCCCGGGCGGGGGTCAATGCGGTGGTGGTCGATTCGGCTCAGGGGAATTCCATCTATCAGATCGAGATGATCCGCTACATCAAGAAGCATCACCCCGAGATCGACGTGATCGGCGGCAACGTGGTGACCGAGGAGCAGTGCGAAAACCTCATCAAGGCGGGGGTGGACGCCCTGCGCATCGGCATGGGGCCCGGTTCCATCTGCACCACCCAGACCACCATGTCCGTCGGCCGGGCCCAGGCCACCGCGGTGTACCGCTGTGCCCGCCATTCCCGGCAGCAGGGGGT
>CALCJG010000152.1 GCA_937967705.1 uncultured Spirochaetia bacterium | reverse complement strand
ATCGGTCATGACAGGAGCCCTGTTCGGTGATATAGTCGGATCGGTTTACGAGTTCCGCCCCGTGAAGACCGCGGATTTTCCCCTCTTCAGCCGCCGTTCCTGCTTTACCGACGACACGGTCCTCACCGTGGCAACGGCGGATGCCCTCATCTCCGGTGCCGGTTATGGAAAAAAGTACCGGGAATACTACCGTCTCTATCCCGACGCGGGGTACGGGGGAATGTTTCACCGCTGGGCGGGAAATCCCTCCGCCGGGCCTTACGGGAGCTATGGCAACGGTTCCGCCATGCGGGTTTCTCCCATCGGGTACGCCTTTGGCACCCTGGATGGGGTTGTGCGTGAGGCGGAACGGAGCGCGGCGGTGACTCACAATCATCCCGAGGGGATCAGGGGCGCCCAGGCCGTGGCCGCCGCGGTCTTCCTGGCCCGTACCGGCACCCCGAAGGAGGAGTTGCGCCGATTCCTTCAGACCCGCTTCGGCTACGATCTCAGCCGAAGGCTCGATGACATCCGGCCCTCTTACGGCTTCGATGTGACCTGCCAGGGATCTGTGCCGGAGTCCCTCCTGGCCTTTTTTGAATCGGACTCCTGCGAAGACGCCGTGCGCAAGGCCGTCTCCCTGGGAGGGGACGCCGACACGATGGGCTGTATCGCCGGGGCCGTGGCCCAGGCCTTTTACGGGCTCCCCGCCGATCTGGAAAAGAGAGTCCTCGGCATGCTCACCCCCAAACTCCGGGAGGTGACCATAAAATTTCGGGAACATTACGAATAGAGAATTTTGAAACGGGATTCCCCCCTGCTCATTTCAGTCCGGGAGGA
Organism: uncultured Spirochaetia bacterium; assembly: GCA_937967705.1. Classification (GTDB taxonomy): domain Bacteria; phylum Spirochaetota; class UBA4802; order UBA4802; family JAGODF01; genus CALCJG01. The sequence continues at coordinate 9,841 of CALCJG010000152.1, read as the reverse complement.
AACGGATGGGGAAGGAGGAATACCGGGCACCCCCGGCATCATAGAGGATACCCTCCTGATCATCGACCCCTCCCCCGGCGAGGGCCTTTTCCAGGGCATCCACCACTTCAGCAGGGGCATAGTACCCGTCGTGATGAAAGGACTCCCCGGCCCCGCGCCGCGATTCCTCGTAAAAAGCAATCGCCCCGAAGCCGCAGACCCCGCAGCGGACCACCTGCAGGGAACGCTCGTCGCTGCGCTCATCGGGCCCCAGCTCCCTCGACGCGGTCACCGTCAAGGCGGGCTGTTCGCACGCGGGGCATTGCAGGGCCATAAAGCACCTCCTCAAATTTTCTTCAGGACTCCAACGGTATTCACCGCCTCTCTCTCATCTCCCGGGGCCCCGGGACAATCCCCTAAAGGAATCGTTAATCACTTGACTTGCGCTTCCTCAGACTCCAGGGTAAAGGACTGATGCGTGGATTAACACCATCACAAACAGATTATGGGAGATTCATCTCATGCGCAAGAACGTTTCCATCGTCTTCATGCTATCCGCCCTTGGGGCAATCGTTTTTATTAACATATTCATCTCCCCCACCAGCCCCTGCTATTTCCCATTGCTCTTTGGAATTCTCCCGATCTTTGCAATCAGCATAATACTGCAGATTTTCGGCGGACACGGGCAATCGGATCTCTTCTGGGGTAAAACGAAAGAGGCCCGGCGGATTCTGGAAACCGGTCTGACGGGCCGGGCAACGGTGCAATCCCTGGGGCATTACGGGAGATTCCTCTCCATAAGGACGAACCGGCAACCGGAACTAAAACTTGGCCTGACGATACAGCCCGAAGGCGCCTCCTCCTATGATCTCTTGCTGCCTCTGATTATACCGGAGTTCGCGATACCCCGGTTTCAGCCGGGAACCGTCTTTTACGTCAAGATCGACAGGTCCAATCCCGGGGCAATCGTCTATGACGGCAGCTGACAGGAAACTGCGGGTGGGACTTTCCAGGATCGGCGGAGAGGGGGCGGGAGCACCGCCCTGTGGGTGATAGATGTCAGTCGTCGGTCGTTCCGGTTCCGTCAGCATCAACCCCGGCTGCAGGGACCCTTTCCCGGGCATGATGGCTCCTCTTCACTTCCGAAAAACGCTGTTTCCAGTATTGAAGGTCCCTGGAGTTCTCCCCCGTGGCCTCGACGATGATTTCGAAAAGATTCAGCGCGTCCTCGAAATGGGAGTTGCGCAGAAAGCGCTTCTCAAAGCTCTTCCAGCGCTTGCTGCTGCGGCTGCCGGTAAAGGCGGGTACGCGCGACACCATATTCCTGATACGGTCCCAGTCCTTGCGGGGCACCCGGAGCCGGACCATGAGAGGCGTGAACCTCTGGCCCAGAAGAACGAAGGCATCCTGGAAGACCGGCGCATCCGTGTTCTCATAGATGGCATCCCTGAAGAGATCGTAAAAGGCGGCGGTGATGAGCATGAAGTTGGGAATCTCCACCTCCCGGGCACGTAGCCGGTCCAGCACCTCCAGCCGGGGAACCAGTCTGTTCAGCTGTTTGTCCGAGGCCAGCTCGGGAAGCCAGTGCTTCAGGAGATGGAAATGGTTCAGGTTGACGAAGGTCCGGGCCGAGGCGCTGCAGCGTAATATCTTGTACAGCTCCTCCAGGAGACGGCTGGAATTGGCTTCCGCTATGAGGGGCGCACAGGCCAGGGCCGCCTTGAGGTCCTGCCGCGAGAGGCTGAAGGAGAGCTGGGCGCTGAACCGGGCGGCGCGTATCATCCGCACAGGGTCCTCCCGATAGCGTCTTTCCGGATCGCCTATGGAACGGAGAATTTTTTTCCTGATATCCCTGAGTCCCCCGGTATAATCAACAAGGGAGGAATCGGCGGAGTTGAAGTAGAGGCTGTTGACGGTAAAATCCCTTCTTAAAACGTCCTGATCCATGGTCCCGAAGATATTGTTTTCCGCGAAACCATTCTCCTGCCCGGGCTCCGTATCGATAACAGCCCGAAAGGTGGAAACCTCCACGAACCTGTCCCGGGAGATGTACACATGGGCCAGCCGGAACCGGCGGCCGATGAGATAACAGCGGCGATAGAGACGCTTGATCTGATTGGGCCGGGCGTCGGTGACCACATCGAAGTCCTTGGGTTTCTTCCCCAGGAGTATGTCCCTCACGCAACCCCCGACCAGGTAGGCCTCGAAACCCCCGCGCCTAAGGCGGTTCATGATATCCAGAACCCCTTTTTCCACATACCCCTTGTTCATGCCGTGTTTCTCGGCCGAGAGGATGAGGGGGGTTTTTTTTCTCAGTTTTAAAAAGGAAAGCATATGTTTCAACCCGGACTGTTCAGCAATCTTTACAATGAGTGCATCCATAGTGTCTGACGCTGAAATTGTCAATTATTGTATGTATTTCCGGCAGGATTTCGTCACGCGGGTTTCCCCATCAGGACAATTCCCCGAGTCTTTTCCTGCCCACCGGAACGGTTCAGGGACTCAGAAATCGCCGTATCGTGCTGCAAGACCCGAGAAGACCTCCTCCACAGGCACCTCCGCTCCCCGCTCCCGGCTGAGGGTCGTCATGGTCACATCCCCCATCCCGCAGGGCCGTATCATGCCGAAGCCCTCCAGGGTATTGCAGACGTTCAAGGCGATACCATGAAGGCTGACTCCCCCGGTGAGGTCGAAACCGATGGAGCAGATCTTCCGCCCCCGAACCCAGAGACCGGGGAAGTTCCGGTCATACCCGCAGGGGAGGCCGTACTCCTCCTCCAGAAACCCCCGGACCACATCGACTATTCCCTCCACGAAGGAGACCGCGGATTTTGAGCGTACGGGGAGAACGAAGTAACAGACCGCCTGACCCGGCTCGTGCACCGTGACATCCCCCCCCCTCCCTACGCGCCTCACCTGATATCCCTTTTTCTGGATCAGATCGTCGTCAAAGAGTATGTTGTCCCGTACGGCACGGCGTCCCAGGGTGATGACCGGAGGGTCGTGCTCCAGGATGAAGAGAGTGCCCGGGCTTTGCCCCTTGAGAACACGCCTTTTCTCATCCAGCTGTATTTGGTGGGAGGTATCGTAATCCATCCTCCCCAGGATATCCACAGAAGAGCTTTTCATATTCCCGGAGGATTGCCTGACCCGGACGCTCCCGCCAAGAGGCAGGGCTGACGATTCAAGACAATCCCTTCTCCACCTCATCCTTCCGATGGGAAACCGTAAACCTTCCTCGGGGACCCCCTTCTACGCGAAGAGAACGACCACAGGGGATTCCCATTAGGGTTTTACGATTCCTCATCTTATCTTTCTGATTACAGACTAGCCCCGCCCCCCGCATTATTCAAGCAGCTTTTTTTATAAAAACACATCTCCCCCCCGCCGGGAAGAAAAATTTTGCTGGATAAAAGAGGACTTTGGGGGGCAACTGTCCCCATGAGAATCATCGGAATCCGTAAAATCCCGCGATGTTCCCCGTCAGGGCGGCTTCTCTCCAGAACGCTGATCCTTCTCCTGATGACCCTGACAGCCCTTCCGGGAAGCGGCGATCAGCAGGGGAAGCCGAAAAAAATCTCCCGCAAGACAGCCCGGCTGGAGGCCAGACTGCAGGCCCTTATGACGGAGTATACGGTCCTGGGAATGACCTGCGTTGTGGTGCGGAACAACCGGATCGTCTACTCCGGGGCCTACGGATACGCGGATGTGGAGAACAAGCGGCCCATGACTACGGATACGGTATTCCGGATAGCCTCCATGTCCAAGCCTTTCGCGGGTACGGCGCTGATGCAGCTGTGCGAAAGGGGGAAGTGCCACCTGGATGACGACGTAAGCCGGCATCTGGGATTTACCCTCCGCAACCCCCGGCACCCCGGGAAGGTCATACGCCTGCGGCATCTGATGACCCACACCTCGGGCCTGACGGACCACGGCGGATACAACGACTTCCTCAAGGCCTCCTACGGCGACAACCCGCCGCCCATCACCGAGATACTGGTTCCGGGAGGGCGCTTCTTTTCCCGCGCCTCCTGGAAGACCAGCCCGCCCGGACGCAAGTTCGAGTACTCCAATCTGGGATGCGGCGTGGCGGCCACGATCGTGGAAAAAATCTCCGTCGACCGCTATGACCGGTACTGCGCCCGCCACATCTTTACCCCCCTGGGCATGACCGCCAGCCTGAACCCGGCGGAGATGCCCCATCCCGAAAAATTTGCAGTCCTCTACGACTACCTGGAGGATCAGGACATCTTTGAACCGGCCATAGACAATTACAGCGTTCACCCCCCCGCCAAACGCCCGCCCCCGAAACATCCGCCGGGCTACAACGGATCCATCCATTCCCCCCAGGGGGGAGTCCGCTGTTCCGCGCCGGATCTGGCCAAATTCATGATTGCCCACATGAACGACGGCCAGTACGGGAAGGTGCGAATCTTAAAGAAGAAAACAGCCCGCCTGATGCGGCGGGTACACTGGTCCGGCTTTCAGTCGGGACGCCTCTACCGCAAGACCGGCCTCTTCCTGCACATTACCGGCAAGCTCATCCGCAAAAAGACCCTTGCAGGTCACGGCGGCCGGGCTTACGGATTTCTGGGACTCATGTATTTTGACAGGAAGAGCCGCTCGGGGATCATCATTTTCATGAACGGGGGTAATTTCTTCCGGGACGAAAAAGGGAGGCGGGGCCGCAGGAAGAGGATGTTTCACCGCATCGAGGAGAGGCTCTATAGGACTCTCTACTTCTCCTGCATCAGGGACCGGCTGTAGCGGCGGCATTCAAGAAAGAGACCCCTCCCGCCGACAATAAGAACAGAAAGGCGGAGCTGAACAGGAACTCCCTTTTCCAATTGAATCCCAAGGACAGGAACCCTCATGAAACGCATACTGGCCTACCGGCTTTCCGGGGATACCGGAACGGACATACATATCCGGAGTTTCGATTCCCTCCGGGATCTGGACAGCGCCGTCGAACAGCTCCAGCGAGACGCCGACAGGAGCGGATCCAAACTGCGCTACATCCAGTTCTGGGGACGCTGATCAGAGTTCCCGGTCTCCCAGCGGCGCCTCCGGCAATGAGGGGGGCAGAAGATGCGGCGCCTCTTCAATGACCTTCATCTCCTTCCATTCCCCCCCCAGGAAACGGAACAGGAAGGCAAAGCCCAGGAGAATCACGTAGGCGGATGCAATACCCCAGCAGACATAGAGCCCCATTCCCATATGGGAGATGGCTACATAGGTGGGCACCACCAGCACTCCCAGGGAAAGGGTAACAACCATTAAAACCACGAATCGCGTATCCCCCGCCCCCTTGATAGCCGAAGCGAAGATGATATTCATCGTATCAAAAACCGAATAGACCGCCACGAACCGCAGCAGAATCACGGTCATCTCGGATATCTCCCGGAACCTGACGGGGTCGGACTGGGCCGCGTAGGGCCAGAGGAAGAGATCCGGCAGGAAAACATAGGCGGCCGCCACGGAGGACATGTAAAACAGGGTCATGTGGAAACCGGAGTAGACACCCCTTTCCGCCAGATCCGCTCTCCCCTTCCCGATGTACTGGCCCACCAGGACCGAGACGGCGATACCGAACCCGATCATGGGCATGAAGGCCAGGGTGTTGATATTGAAGGCTATGTTGGTGGCCGCCAGGCTCGTTGTCCCCAGGCGCCCCATCAGCAGCAGAAAGACCGTAAAGCCCGACACATCGAGAAAGAACTGAAGACCGTTGGGAAGCCCATAACGCATCAGACGCCCGAAAAGCTCCCGGTCGAAACGGAAGTCCTTCAGCACGGCATAAAGGCGGTTGTTGGATTCCCGGAAGATCAGGATACAGTAGAGAAGAAAACCGACCACCATGGCCGCAACCGTGGCGATGGCCGCCCCGGTTACCCCCAGACCGGGCAGTCCCCAGTGTCCGAAGATGAGGGCGTAGTCCAGCAGGATGTTTACACCGGTGGAAATCACGTTGACCCACATCACAGGCCAGGTGCGCCCCAGCCCGCTGTAGAAACCCGACATCGCCGAAGAGGCGATCACCGGGAAGGCCCCCAGGCAGAGGATGCGGAAATAGACCGTCTCATAGCTCTGCACCTGCGCCTCATGTCCCACGAAGCGGAAGATGTCCCCGGCGAAGGGGATCATCACCAGGTGCAGCACGGCGCCCGCCAGCGCCACGTAAAGACCCTGCCAGAGAACCGAGCCGATTCGATCCGAACGCCCGGCCCCGTGATACTGGGCGATGAAGGTGCTCACGTATCCCGCCGTCCCGATGAAAAGACTCATGAAGGTAAAATTGAGAATCCCGGCGGGCATGGAGGCCGCCACCGCCTCCGGCGAATACCAGGTGAGGAACATCCGGTCCACGAAATGCTGCACCGACCAAGAGGCCGTGCTGAGGATCAGGGGAAAGGCCACTACGAGCACCTCGCGGTACCCAGCCTCGGAGCGCCATCGGACCGCAAAACGTTTCAACAATGCCATACCATCTCCCCTGCTATTTTTGGACTCATCGGATTTGACCAAGGCTCATCCACCCTATTCACGAATAGAGCGAGATTGGATATCTTTAATGGATTGTCAAATCAAAAAGGGATGTCCGAGGGGTCAGAGCCTTTCCAGAACCCGGTTGAGGAAGTAATCGCAGAGATTGTGGCGCACCTCCAGGATATTCCGAACAATATCCTCATCGCTGGGATGGTCCGGCGTGTCGCTCACCACCTTGAATAGATAGACCGCCGCTCCGAAGATCCGCGCCGCCTGCACCACCGCGGCCCCCTCCATGTCCAGAAGTTCGGCCCGTCCCTCCAGAGCCGCCCTCTCCTCCGGTGTCACCACGGGGATGTCCGCCGTGGAGAGCACCGCCGGGCGGTGCCCCTCCAGATGGTCCGGTTCCAGGTAGCGGTCTTTTCTTCCCTCCAGGAAGGGCCGGTCCCTCTCAAGGACCCGGCTGACATGAAAGACCTCCCCAAGGCGCCTATCGCCGCCTACGGATCCGGCGGCCCCCAGGTTGAAGAGGAATTTAGCTCCGTATCTCAGGACCAGATACTCCGAAGCCATCGCGGCCCGGGCCTTGCCGATCCCCGACAGGATGAGACGAATACCCCCTCCCTCATAGACCCGGAAAGGCTTCTCCTCGACGGGCGACAGGGAAAGGGCGGACAGGAGCGGTTCCGCCTCCAGTAGTGTGGCCATGATCAGGGCGATGTCAGGATTCCGGCGCATCGGGCCTTCTCCTCCAAAACGCGCAGGGTCTCGATTCCCTTTTCGCCCATATCCACGGTAAAATCGTTCACGTACAGACGGATATGCTCCCGGATGACCGCTTCCTCCATCTCCTGGGCATAACGGCGTACGAAATCCCCGGAGTCTTCGGGATTCTGCAGGGCATGGGAAACCGAGGATTTCACGACCGCATCAATCTCATCAGCCCTCTCTTCAAAACCCTCCCGCCTCAGGGCGATACAGCCAAGGGGGATGGGAAGCCCCGTCTCCTGTTCCCACCACTCACCCAGGTCCACGATTTTCTGCAGATCATGACGCTGATAGACGAAACGCCCCTCATGGATGATCACCCCGGCGTCGAAACGGCCGGACAGTATGCCAGGAATGATCTCGTCGAAGCGGACGAAAAAGAGACGGGAGAGATCAGGCCGCCACAGCCGCAGCAGGAGGCAGGCCGTTGTATGCTCCCCTGGAACGGCCAGCCGGGCCCCGGAAAGATCCGTCCCCTCACGGGGCGCAATGACCAGCGGCCCGCAGCCAAATCCGAGAGCCGCCCCTGACCGCATCAGACGATAACGCTCCTTGAGCTGAAGATAGGCAAAACTGGAAAGCTTGGTAAGGGGGTAGACTCCCTCGAAGGCCTGGCGGTTGAGAAACTCTACATCTCCAATCCTGGGACTGAAGGCGAGATCCCCGGTAGGTACAAGACCGTGAATCATGGCGTGAAAGATGAAGGTGTCATTGGGGCAGGAGGAAAAGGCTGTGAGCACCGGGAAGGTCATGGCATTCCCATCGGGCTTCAGGAAAGGGGATGAGAAATGGCCCTCTTGTAGTTTTCAAGGGTCTTTTCCGTCAGGGAAATGGAGAGGGCGGCCTCGGTCCTGTTCTGCCGTGTGGTTATGCTCAGGCCCGCCTCATCTGCGCCGAGGCTTTTCAGGATCATGGTAATCAGGATGAGTCCCAGACCGGCCCCTTCCTGATGGGGATCCTCCTCTTCATTCATGAGATACTCGGATATGTCCGTGCAGTCCCTGGCGTAATGCAGTTTGTTATGTATGTTCTCCATCTCCTGAGGGGTCATGGTCACCGGATTGGTTACGACAATGAAGAGTCGATTGTCCCGTACACGGAAATCCACCATGGCCTTCAACCCCTTCTTCCTTGCAAGATGCGAAAGGTGTCGGGCCTCTTCGCGGCCCAGTTCCAGTTTGAAGAGCTTCAGGGCCGTCTCATATTTCACGATATTATGGGCCTGGTTTTTCGGCTTGTAGTCTTCAAAGTAGATGTTCTTAAAATTGGCCTTCACAGCATTGATCAGAAGTTCCTTGAGGATGGTATAAAGCGGGTCCATCAGCACATCCATTCGGCGGAACTGGAGATACTGTTTCAGAACATCTTTCAGATTGTTCTCCACCTGATCCGTAACGGAATAGGCGATGACGCGCACACCCTTCTTTCCAATAACCGCTTCGTTGATGGCATCCATTGTTCGCTTTTATTCCAGATTCTTTTTCCCTTATATATACAGTAATTCTATGATAAGTCAATGAAAAAATAGATATTCCGGGAGAAAAGGTGAAGGAATATTACTTTTTACAGGGGCAGGGGGAGTGATCAAGGCGACCGTTGTCGCATTTACAGTTTATGCGGTATTCGCCGGTAAGGACCTTTTTATTCATCTCCTCAACCCATTTTTCGACCCCGACATCCCTCATATGGATAAGGTTCTCAATGGCCACATGGCGGAAATGGGCAAAATTCTTACCGGCGTTGAAAGATATGAAGTCCTGCAGCCTTTCACAGGGGAAGCAATCGCATTCATGGCAGTAGGTAAGGGCTCCTATGCTCACACAGCATTCATAGATATCGCAGTTATTGTGCCGGGAATCGACACGGCACCCCCTGCAGAGATTTCTATCCCTGTATTTGGGACAGGCCACGCAGTATATACCGCAGGGGGCTATCAGGTGATGTATGTCATTGGTCATCTAGAGATCCGTACTGTCTTCCCTTCTTTCCTCTATTACAACGTTTCCCATAATTCCCCCCTGATCATTTTGTCTCTTTAATGGGGATGGACTAAACAAAAAGTATCTTGCCCCCGGTCTTCCAACAAAAAAAAATATTATTTCCGCTAAAATATTATTAGCTGGAAAAAAAAGGTTTTTGCAATATATTAGACATGTTACCATTAAATGGGAGGGATCATAGAATCCCCTGAAATCGTCCGATTGGCAAGAATCCCCGATGGCCGATGATAAAAAGGAGGTTAACCGGGGAAGCCCGAAGGATCCGGCCGGCAATTGAAGGAAAACGAGCATACTGCCTAAAGACACTTTGGGATAGGTTAACCAATTTTAACGAGAAGAGATACGAGGAGCCATGAAAAGAAATGTCTTTCTTACTCTGGGCTTGCTGCCTGTATTCTGCCTCATGATGCTGTTGTCGGCGGCACTAACCCAGGAATCCGTAAAATGGTACGGCTTTGACGATGGAATCAAAAAAGCCCGGGAACAGAAAAAACCCGTATTGATAGATTTTTACGCCGACTGGTGCGGCTGGTGCAAGGTTATGGACAAAAGCACCTTCTCCCATCCGGATGTCATGAAGAAACTGCGCCGGGACTTTATTGCCGTGC
>CALCJG010000151.1 GCA_937967705.1 uncultured Spirochaetia bacterium | reverse complement strand
GGTATAGGGAGCCTGCGTTATCGAGAAACCCGTATCGACTTTAAGCAGGTAAAGTATGCGCAGCCGGTAAAAAAGACCTATCAGCAGGAGAGAGCTGAAAAAACCCAAGGTATAATGATAGAACCTGTCATTGTTGGAGTGTATATACCTTTTGAACCGCTCTAATGATTTGGCAATAAACTGTATGATATTATCCATGGATGGTTACTCGCTAGCCCTTGTTGACGAAATAGTAGGAATTATGCTGGGAATTGTCAATACATTCAAATAAAACAATAATTGTCAATTTTTTATTATTTAAAATATTTTCTTGTTGAAAAAAAAGCTTGCACCTCCCTATCTTTTGAAACCGTTATCAGAGATTCTATATGAAATTCAATGAAAAACACAGATAGACTGCCTTTGACGCCGGATGCTGACTTGACGGGAATAACAAGACCATGCCGACAATAACCCTGATACAACCCCGCTTCCTGAACCGGGATCTGGACAGGAACATAAAGACCCTTTACCCCATCGGCCTGGGCTACCTTGCAGCCTATGTTCCGGATCACTGGGATGTGAAAATCATAGATGAACAGATTGAAGATATCCCCCCGGATATAAAATCCGACCTGATCGGCATCTCCACGACTACGGTCACCGCCATCCGCGCCTACGAACTGGCTCAGTCCCTGAAACAACGCGGCATTTCAGTGGTACTCGGCGGTGTCCACGCCTCCATGTGTCCCGAGGAGGCCTCCCGCTATGCGGACGCAGTCTGTATAGGCGACGGGGAGGGAGTGATAGGTACCATTGTAGAGGACTTCGAACAGGGACGCCTGCAGCCGTATTATTATGGCAACCTCGCTCAGCTGGAGGGGCTCAAAAAACCCCGGCATGAATTGTTCCGCAGAGAGTATTCCTTTATCCCTGTATCTACAAGCCGCGGTTGTCCCTTCAACTGTAATTTCTGCGCCATCAATCGTTTTTACCAGGGGGTCTATCGCACACGCGACGTGGAGGATGTCATGAAGGAACTGACATCACTGCCGGGTGCTTACGATATCGTCTTTTTCAGCGACGGGAATATGTACGGGTATTCCCAGAGCGATATTCGGCGTTTCAAGGATATCTGCCGCCGCATTATAGAAGAGAAAGTGAGGGGAAACATCCCCTTCAAGTATTTCCTCTGTTACACCTCCGTAAATGCCCTGGAAGATGAAGAAGCGCTCGACCTGGCAGCAGAAGCCGGATGTGCGGCCCTGTTCGTGGGATTCGAATCCATCAACCCTGACGCTCTCAGGGAGATGAACAAGAAGCTTAACCTGAAATATGGTGTTGATTCCTACAAGCGAATGGTCGAGAACGCTCATAAAAGAAAAATCCTCGTCGTCGGGGAGATGGTTGTGGGCAACGATTCCGATACACCGGAATCGCTCAGAGAGACCGAAGTCTTTCTCGATGACATCAACTTTGATATCCTCAGGCTTCAGATTCTTCAACCGCTCCCCGGTACAAAGCTCTTCGAATCCCTGGAAAGCCAGGGACGACTGTATCTTAAGAACTTTCCCGAGGACTGGCAAAAGCTTACTGACTATTTCACAATGGGAGTTCATTTTAGTCCCAAAAATATGAAGGAAAGGGAACTTCAGTTATGGGTCAAACGGGCAGGTCTTTCCTTCTATTCCCCCCGCAGGATTCTCCGACGTGCACTGGGAAATTTTATCAAAACCGGGAGCCTAAAAATGGCCCTGACAACCCTTGTGATGAGCTTTAAATCGCGTAAAACCTACGCCAATGTCAAACTATAACGTGTTCCTGGAGTCTCTATGATCCCTTCGATTTTCAAAAAGATGATTCTTATCGGCGGCCTTTTTATTCTAGGCAGCATGCTTTTTACCACTCCTGTTTTGGGGGATTGGAATGACCTGGAAGAAGGGGAACACAGGGCCTACGGGAGTGAAAAGGAAAAAAAATATCCCATTAATGCCTTCATCATAGAGAAGGAGGAATGGGAGGGCCATTATGCTCTGATGATTCTGGGTTTTTATAAGAATGTGGATTATCCCAAGTATACTTATTCCCGTTTTTTCCCATTCTATTCCAATCTGAAAAGCAAAATCGATAACCGGGAAAAAACCTGGGGTCCGCTTTATCTCTATTATAACAAGATTGAAGGGGATAAAGAAACCACGCACCTGTTTCCCCTTTATTACTCCCGCCTCCAAAAAAAATCTGCGGACAGGTCATTGCTCTATTTGATCTGGTGGGGTAATAAGTCCACGTATCGGGAGAGCAGCTACTTTAATATTTACCCTCTCTTCTATCATGACTACAGCATGGGAAAGGAGAAAAAAAGCCGTGAGTCGGAAACGACCTTTATCCCGTTCTTCTATCATAAAAGTCTGGAGTGGGATTCGAAGGGCAAGGAACAGTACGAGATAGAGCAGGCATCAATCTTCTATTACAGGCATTCCCGCGACAGTGACGCAGAAGGGGGTAAACTCAAAACCGTATGGATCCCCCTGATTCCGCTGGTCTATTACAAAACTACAGCGGATTATACCCACACTAATCTTTTCTGGCTCTTTGACATTGCCTGGCAGAAAGATGAGCTCAAACGCTCCTGGTTCGTTCCTCTCTGGCTGATGGGTTTTGGAGACGACGGCTATAAGCATTTTCTGCCCCCTGTATACCTGAGCACTTACCATAAAGACGGTAGCTACTATAAGTCCCTGATCCCGGCTTTTATTGCCTGGAAATCCATCGGAACCCATTATGGAGAGAGTCAGTATAAACGCTATGAAAAGAAGAGCCTCTACACCCCCGTTTACTGCTCTCATGATAAAACCAGCTATGGTACGAAGCCGGATGAGAAACGGGTGGAAGAAGACACCTTCTGGTACCCGGTGCTGCCCCTATACTATTCTTCCTACGAGCGCGAAAGGGGTACTCATCGCAATCTCCTCTGGCTCGTTGACTGGCACAAAGAGGAAAGCGGGAATTTAAAGCGATTTTGGATCATACCGATCGCCTTTTACAACCGGCACGTAGAGGGGGATCCCCTTAAACAACATACCGAGACGAAGAGCTTTTACTCACCTTTCTATTGTTCCTATGACAAGGCCGGCTATAATTTTAAAAAATCTGATAAAACCATTGAAGAAGATTCTTTATGGTATCCGATCCTTCCCCTCTATTATTCCTCCTATGAGAGGGGGAAGGGAACTCACCGTAATGCGCTATGGCTCTTCGACTGGCATAAGAATGATTCCGGCAATATGAAGCGTTTCTGGTTCATTCCAGTTGCCTTCTACAAAAAGGACAGCTATCTGCATATCCTGCCTCCGGTTTTCCTCAGCTGGGAGACGCCCCAGGCGGATTATTATCTGGGACCGCTTTTCTATCAGAAACGGCATACGGAGGGGCATCAGACCTATGCTCTGCTTATGTGGCATAGTTACTATGAGCCCCGGGGGGAAGGGCAGACTCATGTACTCCCGCTCTTCTATTCACTCCGCTCGGATAGCAAGGATTACCATGAAAACACCCATACCCTGCTCCCCCTTTGGTATTACAGCTATTTTCATAACCGGGAAACCCATGTGGAGGGACGCTCCTCCATCACAGCTCTCTGGTATTATGACCGGGAGTCGATCATCCCCTCGAAGGACAAGGAGATCAATACGGGAACCCGGTTCTGTCTTCCGATCATACCGGTTATATTCTATTCCTACAGTTCTGTCCAGGAGTCGCATAAAAATTTCCTCATGGTCTTCGACTGGAAAAGAGACGGGAAGGGAAATCTCAGCCGATTCTGGCTGCCCTTTCCCCTCGTTATGAACAAGATGGGGGAAGGGGGATATCGCTATGTGCTTCCCTTCTTCTTCCGTCCCTCGGGGTGGACCGAGAAGAAGGGTTACTCCTTCGGTCCCTTTCATTATCACCGATGGAACGAGGAGGAGGATCTCTACTGGGTGGCGATTCGCTATCATCGTGAAAATCGCGTAAAAAAGGAAGAGGTCAGCCACTGGATTCCCCTCTACTATTCCTGGAGCAACACCAGGTTCCTCTGGATGAACAAGAGCACCGGCACACTCTTCCTTCCCGTGGTGCTGAATTACGAAGACGAAAAGCGGACCCTCCACGTCAACATTCTGGGGTATGCCCGCAGCACACTCAAAGGCCCCCTGACCCCCGGCGTTTCCCTGGGTGTGGGGACCACCAAGAAGGACCCGAATAAGTGGTACCTGGATACCGATGTTTCCTGGCTCTATGAAGTGGTCCTTGTTTCCTATCGCGACAGCTTCCGCAAATTCTGGAAATCGAAAGACGCGGTTGATACCGATAAGCCCGTGTCGGATATAAAACCGGAAGAGGCCAGTATCGGGAAAAAAACCGAGGGCAAACCCGTTCCACCGGTTAAGACCGTGATAGCGACCGGCAAGAAAGCATCCGACAAAAAAGCGGTCGATACGAAACTTGCCAAAGATGCTTCCCCTAAACCCCGGATGAAAAAGGACAAGACCATCTCCCGGGAGACCTCGGAACACTATTTCGGATGGAAGATTCTCTTCGGCTGGACACAGTATGAAAAGGCCGATACCAAACGGCACTGGCACATGCTTCCCCTGGGATGGGTATCCTGGGACGAGGAAAGCGCCTATAAGATGCATGTCACTCCCGTCTATCTCTCATTCAAGGATGAAGAAGAGGAATACTTCGCCGCGTTTCCCATTCTTCCGCTTCCCCTGTACGGCTACAGAAATCAGGGGGATTCCTATGTCAATGTCTACTTCATCAACGCCTACTGGAGCGAATATGACGCAGCGAAGAAGGAGTATGAGTATACCATCCTATGGCCTTTCATCAACTGGTACGGGTCACCCGACCGTAACGGATGGCGATTATTCCCCCTCTTCTGGCATAAGGAAAACCTGAAGAAGGAGAGTTATGCCATCCGCACCATCACACCAGTTTACTTCCGCAACCTAAAGACCTATCAGGACGGGCACATCACCGATTTTGCCCTGAGTCCTTACTTCATGTCCTATAAGACACAGAGGGAGGACAACATCGATCATACGGTCTTCTTCCCGGTTATTCCCGTAGTCTATTACTCTCTGGATCAGAAATCCTTCGAATACGAAGCTGGATCTAAGACGGACGGTTTTATGGTCAAGGGTCAGTATAAGACAGAAAAGTTTATGTTCTTTCCTCTCTTCTTCGATGTCAACCGGCAGGTGTCCAAGTCATCGGAGAAAAAACCCCGTAGATATTACACGCTTTATGGACTTCCACTGCTCTATTATGATTCCTATTCCGGGCCGGTTGAGGGCAAGGAAACATCCGATGAGACCCACCGGGAGAAATCCTTTTTCCTTATGGGTTTCTACCGGCATTCCTCACCGGAAAAGAGCATCACAGCCTGGTTTCCCTTCTTTTACCGGTCACGAACTGACGCTCGTATCCATTACAACATAGTGGGGATCATCGATTGGGAGAGAGACCTCAAGGCGTCGGAACGCACAGTTATGGGGCTGCCTCTCTTTTACTACAAAAACCGGAAGAAAGACGGTTATATGACCGTACCCCTGCTTCTGACCCATCATGCCTGGGAGGGTGATGATGAGAGCCGGCTGTATCTCCTGGGACTTTTCCATTATCGGAGCAATATTCCCAATAAGGAGAAGAAAGTTGCCTTATATCCCGTCTTCCATTACAAGACTGAGAAAAACAAGGGCCATCTTACCTTTCCGCTTCTTCTGACCCATCGCGCATGGGAGGGTGATGATGAGAGCCGGCTGTATCTCCTGGGACTTTTCCATTACAGGAACAATATACCCCAGAAAGAAAAGAAGGTTGCCCTTTATCCGCTTTTTCATTATCAGGATTATAAGGACACCGGGCATTTCTCCATTCCCCTGCTTCTGAGCTATTACGGATGGGAAACGGAGAAGGAGCGGGAGCTCTGTCTTCTGGGTATTCTCCAGTACAAGAATAACCGGCCGCGTCAGGAGAGGAGTTTTGCGCTCTTTCCGCTGGTCATGTCCCGATGGTCCCCCAAGGGTTACAGTCATCTCTTCGCCTTTGCCTACTGGCATGATTCGGAAACCTACTCCCGGCAGAATCTCTATTTTCTTTACGATCATGAGAACTTCGTCAAGGATCAGCGCCAGGTCTGGGACCTCCTATTCGGCACTGTTGAATATGAGTCCTCCCGGGAACTATCCCGATTCCGGATGTTTTACGGAGTTCTGGCGGGATATACTAATTACCGTAACCGCCCGGATTACAGCTTCAACATTCTCTGGCTCGGGGCAGAGAAAAGGGATAGGTCTTTTGAACTCAATATTATACCCCTCTGGTACTATGATCGGTATGATGACAATACCCGTCACATCATACCGCCGCTGCTGTCCTATATAAGTACGAGTCCCAACGAAGAGTTTCGTCTTCTTGTCGGCAGCCTTCTCTGGTACAAGAACTACAACCCCGTTGAACGGGTTGGGAGCAGCCGAGTCCTCTTCTGGGGGATGCTCTGGAACGAGGTATACAAGAAAGAGCGGGGGTTCCACTCCGTCGGAATGCTCTGGGATCTGCTGTTTGATTATGA
>CALCJG010000150.1 GCA_937967705.1 uncultured Spirochaetia bacterium | reverse complement strand
GAAGGAGCACGGTTGGAAACCGTGTGTAGCGCAAGCTACCGGGGGTTCGAATCCCCCCTTCTCCGCATCATTACCCCGCGTTCCCAGCTCAGGACGCAGGGGCCCTAGTTTTGCGAATCCCGGACCTCAAAGAAAAATAATGGCCTATCAGGTAATAGCCCGGAAATGGCGTCCTCAGAATTTCGATGAGGTGGTCTATCAGGATCACGTTTCCCGCACTCTCAGAAACAGCATAAAGATCGGACGAATCTCCCATGCCTATATCTTTGCAGGACCCCGGGGCGTGGGGAAGACCACCATGGCACGCATACTGGCCAAGTCCCTCAACTGCGTGGAGGGACCGACGGATACCCCCTGCGGTGTCTGTGAAAACTGCCTTGAGATCAGAAACGGAACCTCCTTTGACGTGATGGAGATAGACGGGGCGTCCAACCGGGGTATTGAAAATGTGAGGGAGCTGAGGGAAAACGTCAACTTTGCCCCGGTCAAGACCCGGTACAAGGTCTATATCATCGATGAAGTTCACATGCTGACCAAGGAGGCCTTCAACGCCCTCCTGAAGACCCTTGAGGAGCCGCCTGCCCATGTCGTCTTCATCTTCGCAACAACGGAACTGCATCAAATCCCGGAAACCATACTCTCCCGCTGTCAGAAATACTATTTCAAGAAGATCAGCATCGAGGCGCTGGTGGCTCATCTGCGCCATATTACCGGGAAAGAGGGCTACAAGGTATCATCCGAGGCTCTCTACCCCATAGCCCGGGCTGCCGAGGGGTCCATGCGGGATGCCCAGTCCTTCCTGGACCAGGTGATCTCCTTCTCCGACGGGGAGATCAGCGAGGAAAACGCCCTGGCTATACTGGGAGTGGTTCCGCTGCAGAGTTACGTGCAGATGATGGAGTACGTCATGGGACGGGACGCCGCCGGCGCCATGCGGGAGATCGACAGGGTCGTAAACCTGGGGATGGACATCCCCCGGTATGCTGCGGGGCTGGTGGATGTGATCCGGGCGCTCAGGCTGATCCGCCACGGTATCGTCGTCAAGGAGATCCTGGGACTTTCCGAGGAGGAGTCCGGCAGACTTTCCAAAATTGCGGAAGGGCTCTTCGATGAGGAATTGAGCCTCTTTTTCCGCATTTCCAGCGAGATGCTCGGAGAACTCCGCTTTTCCGTCAATGAGCGCATCCATCTGGAAATGGCCCTGCTGGACATGATCACCGTGAAGGAGACCCCCTCACTGGCGGCCATCATTGAAAAGCTGGCGGGGACCAGGGGGGATGTCAGGCCTGAGGTATCCGTCGCGGACCCCGGGGTATCCCGCAAGCAGGATATACGCCGGGACGCCATTCCCACGGTACAGGAGATGAAGAGGGTCCCCAGGTCAGGATCAGAGGAGAAGAAGAACCTGAAAGCCCCCGGGGAGGAGCGGAAGTCCCCCGCTAAAAACGAAGCTAAGGATACGCTGCCTCCTCAGAAACTGCAGCCGGATGAAAGAGAGGCCGACGCGGGCACGGCAAGTCATTCCCCTGAGGAAGAAGCGGTTCCTCCCCTGGAGGCGGAGATGCTCCGGAACCCGGAAATTGAGGATTTAGAGGAAAACAATCCCATGGTGGAGAAGATCAAGGATCTGTTCCATGGTAAAATTATTGAAAAAAAGTAAAGGAGAAGGGCTATGTTAAAAGGTTTGGGTGATATCGGACAGATTATGAAGCTGCAGAGGGATTTCAAGAACACCCAAAAGCGGCTGAAAAAGACGGAAACTACGGGCGAGAATACCGACGGTTCCGTCAAGGCCAGGGTGAGCGGGGATTACAAGCTGCTGGACCTGCAGATCGACCAGGAACTCATCAACAGCGGGGATAAAAAGAAGATCGAGAAATCCATTCTCCTGGCGATCAACACCGCCCTGGAGAAAAGCAAGGACTATGCCGCAGAAGAGATGTCCAAACTGACGGGGGGTATGAACATCCCGGGCCTCTCGGATCTGCTCAAGTAAATCTCTTCCCATGAACACCGTCTCCCGATACCTGGATGCGCTGATCAGGGAATTCTCCCGGCTGCCTGGAGTGGGCCCCAAGAGCGCCTCCAGGCTGGCCTTTCACATCCTCAAGATGTCCGAGGATGAGGTGTTGGGGCTCTCCCGGGCTATCCTGGAACTCAAGAAGAATATCACCTCCTGCACGGTCTGCGGTGGAATATCCGACGGCCCCCGGTGTTCCCTCTGTGCCGACGACAGCAGAAACCGTTCCCTTCTCTGCGTGGTGGAGGAGCAGAAGGATGCCCTGACCATCGAGAAGACCGGCGGTTATCGCGGGCTTTATCATGTCCTGGGCGGGGTTATCTCCCCGCTGGACGGTGTGGGGCCGGAAGACCTCAACATCGCCTCGCTTATAGCCCGTTGCGGTGAGGGGCAGGTCCGGGAGGTAATCATTGCCACCAATCCCACCGTGGAGGGGGATGCCACAGGGCTCTATCTGGCCCGGCTGCTCAAGGAGCGGGGTATTAGGGTAATGCGGATTGCCCACGGGCTGCCCATCGGCGCCGACCTGGATTTTGCGGACAGTGCCACCATCCTCAAGTCACTCGATGCCCGGGTGGAGATGTAAAAAAAACGGCCCATCACCGCCCATACACTGCTTTTCTATCCCTTTTTTCTCCCCTCAATATCCAAAACCACTGGAATGCCGTGCATATCCAGCTCCTTTTGCAGGGATTTTTCCAGAAAACGAATCACATCCGCCCGGAACAGTTCCGGGTTGTTGACGAAGAGCTTGAATCGGGGGGGGGTTGTGGCGGTCTGCGTGGCGTAATAGATTTTCAGCTTGTCGCCCAGAAGGGGCATCTGATGGGTGTTCTGTATTTTCTCAAGGATTTTATTGACCGTGCTGGTTTCGATTTTTCGTCCCGAACGCTGATGTATCTCCAGGGCATCGGTGAGCAGTTTGTGAATACGCTGTTTGTTCCTGGCGGAGATGGAGATGATGGGGAAATCCGAGGCCTTGTAAAACTTGAAAACAATACGATCCCGATACTGTTCGAAGGTTTTTGTGTCTTTGGGAATGCTGTCCCATTTGTTGACGGCTATGATGGTGGGTTTGCGGGCCTTCATGATCTCATCGGAGATCTTTTTGTCCGTTTCCGTGAGGCCCACAGTGGCGTCCAGGAGGTGAATGACGACGTCGGATTTGCTGATGGATTCCACTGTCCGGCGTATGGAGTAGAATTCAACATTAGTGTCAACACGGCTGCGGCGCCGCAGCCCTGCGGTGTCTATGACCTTGATTCGTTTGCCGTGAAACTGGAAGTCCTCGTCCACAGAATCGCGGGTGGTACCGGGAACGTCCGATACCACTGAGCGTTCATAGCCCAGGAGAGAGTTGAGGAGAGTGGACTTTCCCGAGTTGGGCCGGCCTACGATGGCGATTTTCATTTCCGCTTCGCTCTTTCTGCCCTTGCTGGCGGGGAGCATGCCGGATATCTTCTCCAGCAGAAGGGGGATGTTGCGGTATTTCAATGCTGAGACGGGTAGAATATCGCTGAAACCCATCTCATAGAAGTTGATCATGTTCTCCATGTCACTGTTGCTGTCCATCTTATTGACGGCAATGATGACGGGGAGGGAGGTTTTTCGAATAATGTCCGCCAGTTCCATATCAAAGGAAGAAGGAGAGGGGTTTTCCATGAGAAAGACAATCAGACTGGACCTCTCAAGATGTTTGCGCGCCATATCCAGTATTGACTGGGAAAGTTCTGATAAATCGCTAATATCCAGACCGGGAGTGTCCGAAATAATAAATGATGTATCTTTAAGGGTCAGCTCATAGGATATGATGTCCCTTGTGAGTCCCGGATGAGAATCCACAATCGATTTTTTTTCGCGAATGATGGCGTTGAAGAGTGTTGATTTGCCTACATTCTGACGGCCGACGATTGTGACGATGGGCAGCTTGCTTGACATGATGATCGTCCAGTGATTCGAAATTGTTTCGGGATGTGCATGCTTCCCGTATGGTGTATAAGGATCAGACAGGAGTCGCTGGAATTCAATCCTTTTTGCAGTAATGGAGAAGAAATTATTAATAGCCGGTAAGCGGGCCTGTATGTCGACATCAGGAGAATGAGGGATATTTGTAGTAAAACAATTTTTATTTTCAGAAAATTATTTTTTTGCTTGCAAAAATCGATAATATGTTTAATGTTTCAAATAAGTAATCGGTAATCGTTAATGTAGGTCAATTAATTGACTTAAAGAAGTTTTGTGTTTTGGTATTTAAAGTTTTGTCGTATAAAAAAATTAATTCGAGGTGGTGTAACCGATGAAAGGTAAAACTTTAAAACAGCTCCTTGTTGATCAGAAGAGAAAGAATGACAAGATTAAGAAGCTTGAAGCTGAACTGAAGAAGGAAAAAGACGCTGTAAAGAAGCTGGTTCCTGAAATCGCAGCGGCAAAAAAAGCTGAAGCGGAAGCCAAGAAGAAAAAAGCTCCTGCTAAGAAGAAAAAAGCTCCTGCTAAGAAGAAATAGGATCTGTCAACTTTGAGATGTTGCGAGAAGGGGAGAACTATCTCCCCTTTTTTGTTTATCCGGCCGCTACCTGTCTCCTCTTCAGACTTATCTGTTATAATCCAATTCCGCGATTGACGAATCCCATCTTCTTGAATATAATAAACATGAGGTTGCAGGACCTTATTTAAAAGCATTTTGATGTTCATCTTTTCTATTAAGGTTAACAGGGAAGAGGAGGTGTCTCTATACTGTTTTTTTTATTTAAGATTTCTATGCGAAATTTGCGATATTTATAATGAAATCTTGAAATATAGAGAAAAGGAGATCAGTTTTGCTGAATATCAAGCAAAGGAAGGAAAGAACATTTGATCAGATTAAATCTCTGGATGATGTTCTTGAGATACTAAAAACGCAATTTGTCGGACGAAAACTGCATCTGAAATATTCTGTGGAAAGAACCGAAGTGCAGGTTTCCGAGTTTTTTGATGATAAAACCCTGATGATCATTACGGATCCCGATTTTTCCGTGGGGGATGGAAGAATCATCATGTATGGTCTACTGGATAAGTATATAGAGATAGATCTGAGGGTTGAAGAGGTCAGGGGGCCGGGCTATTTTCGCTGCAGCATTTTGAGCGTTCGTAAGGCAGCAGCAGGCAGAAGGGATCTGCGCTTCAAGGTAAATCCCGAAGAGGTAGTGGCTACCAATTTTAAATTCTCGAAACATACCATTGATCTGACAAATTTCAATATACCCACCAGCATAAAGGTCATATTGGATCAGTTCCAGTCCAGCAGTTCCAGTCTGGCGGATATTCTTCGTGTCGATGTCTTCGGGCAGATGGACAAGGTCATGGAGGAGATAAGGAAAACGGGGAAGACTCTTTACATCCAGGATGCCTCCGATTCCGATTCCTTCAGCGCCATAACCGATGATTTTGTGGACGCAAGATCCCTCTACGGGGACGAACTTGGCAATATTATCAAGAAGAATGTGGAAAGGGGCTATAAATCCATCATCATCTGCCCGCTCATCTATATCACCGATTCAGAGCAGTCCATACCTTTTGCCTATATACAGCTCATTTCCACAACGGAAATCTTTCCGCTGGAAAAGGTCCTGGATGTCAAGGACATCGCTTTTAAACTGGTAGACCGGATCAGGGACGCCAATACGCTGACATTGCCGGTGCATCAGCAGATCGTGGATATAAGCAAAGGCGGCGCTAAGCTCAGAATCACCGACGAAAACCTGAAAAAATATCTTTTCAAGGCCCGGGGCTTCATCTTCGACATCGTTTTCAAGCTGCAGGCTCCCATTACCATTTATGGAGAGATTCGTTATACCAATTTTGATGATAAGAACAATCTCTTTCTGGGGGTTGATTTTGCAGGAAACTCCTCACGTAAGAACGAGATGAAGCGTTTCTATTCCATCATGAAGCCCATGGAAATGGATTATAAGAGCCGGCTTATGAAGGAGATGAAGCAGAAGAAGAAAACCCCATAGGGATATGCATTACACGGAGAGACAAATTATCCCCGTCCGCCATCCCTTCGAATTTCCCTCATGATTTCCGCATCGGATTTTCTTGCATAATATGGTACAATGCTTTTGAAATCAGTATACGATTTGCTGTTTTCCGTATAGAGCTTTTTCGTCAATCGGCACGCCTGTTTCCCGGAGGGGACGAATCCCCTGATGAGTTCATGACGCGGAAGTCTTTCCGAAATCTCCGAGTAATACTTTTCCGCACCATCCCCGATGATAAATGCCTTTTCCCGGGGGGGTATGTCCCTCAGGAGTGTTTCAATGGGGTAATCCCCCGGAGGTATGACGGTCTCAGGGGAAAGATCATTGCCTGTGGCCCTGAAGAGGGCACCGAAAACCCGGTTTTTGCGGGCATCGAAGGCGGGCAGAATAAAGTCCCCTTCCTGGGGCGTTATGGAAACGGCAAAGAGCAGGGGGGTTATGAGCCCCACAAGGGGAGCTCCTGTCAGCTGGGCCAGCATTCGGGCTGTGGTGACGGCTATGCGCAGACCGGTAAAGGAGCCGGGACCTATGCCGACCCCGATCAGCTCGATATCCTTCATCGAGAGATCCAGGGCTTTTAGAGCCCTCTCAATAGTCGCAAAAAGCGTGGCAGAGTGGGAACCGTCCGCCAGATGGGTTTCGTCCTGCACCCGGTCATTTCGGCTTATGGCTACCATTTCCATGGCGGTGGCGGTGTCAAGAGTCAGGATATTCAAGGGTGATTCTCCTCTGATGTGTTCCCTGATAAGACAGGGTGATGCGTATGATCTTGTCAGGTAGTCTTCCGCCGGCCCTCTCGGCCCATTCTATGACGGATACTCCGGAACCCTCCCAGTATTCCTCAAAGAAGAGCTGATCCATCTCTTCCCCGCTTTCAATCCTGTACAGGTCGAAATGATAAAAAGGGAGACGGCCATCATAAATCTCAAGGAGGGTAAAGGTGGGGCTTGTGATATCATCAGTGACCTCCAAACCCCCGGCGATCCCTTTGGCCAGAACGGTTTTTCCGCTTCCCAGTTCCCCGCTGAGGGCGATGACATCTCCGGGGTGTGCTTGTTTGCCGATCTCCAGGCCTATCCTGAAGGTTTCCTCCTCGGAAGATGTGATCTGTTCCCTTATCATCCCATGGGTGCCTTGTTCCCGTTTGTATACGGCTGAATAGGGCTCTGACCCCTTGGTGCGGGATCAGATAACCAATGCATCCCTGTTATGCGATTGTGAGCAGGGAGGGTCAATCATAAATTGCGATTTTGGCGGTTTTTATCCTCTGCGGGCTTTTCTGGTCTTTGATTGTGGGGTCAGAGCCCCCAGGAGGTCGAAATAGATTTCCGAGGCTGTAATAACCTGTTGGAAGCTGATGGATTCATCCTGAGTATGAGCCTTGGATAGTTGTCCCGGCCCCAGGATGACGGGTTTAACCCCGGCCATCCATAGGAGATTGGCGTCGGAATCGCTGCGAAAGGCCCCGGGATTCCATGACATCTTCCTCCTCCGGTAGATCCTTTTTATGGTATCCGGCAGGAAACCCTTTTCCGGTAGCTGATAACCGGGATGGATGAGGGAATACATCAGGATGTCTTCCAGTTTCAGTTTCCCCGTCAGGTTTTGGGATATCAATTCATCCAGCTCAACGGTCAATTCCCCTACAGGATACTGGGGAGGGAAGTGTATGTCCACCCGGGCTTCACAGCGATCGGGTACGGCAAATCCGGCATAGGAACTGTTTACATCCCGGATGTTAAAAATTATATCGCCCCGGCTGTCCAGGTGTTCTGCAATTCTCATCAGGAGCCTCAGCATGTCCCTTATGGCATTATGCTCACTGTTGGCCATCGATGCATGAACCCTTTTCCCGGATGTGGAGAGCTGTACTTCCATGTAGCCGTAATGAATGGGGCAGGGCTGAAGGTCGGTGGGTTCTCCCACCAGGGCCCAGGTAAAATGGTAGTCTTCCAGCAGGCGCAGGATGCCGTCCCCGGTTTCCTCCTCTCCCACAACCAGAGCCAGAGCAGCCGGTATGCGGGGCCCGTAAATTTCCCTAAAGGAAAGGAAGGCCTCAATCAGGGCAGCGCATCCCCCTTTCATATCAGCTGCCCCGAGGCCGGATATCTCTCCATTTTCATCGTAGAATTTATAGTTTTCATAATCAAAGGGAGGAACCGTGTCGATGTGGCCCGTGAAGAGAACCTGGGGGTACTCCTCATCCGGGAGATACAGAAGATTGTCCCGCTCTTCCTCAACATTCTGCCGTATAAGGGGCAATCCTGCAGAGTGGGCATAGCCCTCCAGGTAGGACACCAGTTCCCCCTCTTTTCCTGATGGGCTGTAGATATTGATGATATCCGAAAGAAGGCGGTACAAACGATCGGGTCGGATGTTCATTGAACCGGACACATCACCCCCTGCTTTTTCTTTCTTTCATGCGTATATAACTGTCATAGGCCATAGGATCGTAATCCCTGAGTATCCTTTCCAGACACTGGAGCAATACCGGCAGGGTGTTGTCCCCCGCTCTCCGGATCAGGGTTCCCAGGAGTCTAGGGTTGATGCGTTCGTCAGTTTTGGCATAGAGCTCGGTCTTCTCCATCAATTCCGTTTCCGCCTGATAGGCAAAATCATATCCGTTAAAATCGGGGTCCTTTTGGGCCTGAGTGCGGTATGAATCCGCCTGTTTCTGAAGAAAACCTTTTACTGACAATACCCGGGCGACATGGCGGGCTGTGAGGGCGATATAGGATTTGAATATAACATCATAGAGAATCTGCGCTTTCTGTCCCAGTATTATCTGATCCGGTTTAACATAGAGCCGATCGAAGGCCTTTTTCAGGGCCCTGGGGTTATAACTCAGGAGATTGGTCTGCGGCGTGTCCTCATAGGGGGAGGGGATGGATATTTGCCGCTGGATGAGTTTCATGCCGAATAACCGGATAAAGACCCTGTCAATGAGATCAGTATTGCGGTTCGACATACGGCTCATGGAATGCACTATGTTCTCCCTGGGACAATCCAGGTAGAGATCAGAAACGAATTTTTCCACAGGGATGTCAGGAAGCGCAATCTTGATCAGTGCGTTGATGAGCCCATATTCCATGGCAACCCGGAGTATGGTAATGTTACCGTGAAATGCCTGTACTTTGAGTTCCGGCGGCATGCCGGAATCATAGGGGCTGTCCTCTGAAACGGGTTCCATGGGATAGGCATAGGCGGCAATGATAATCAGAAAATTTCTGTAAAAGGATCGCTTAAAAAGCGCGGCATCCCTTTCTGCAAGAGGAAGAGCTGCGGACTTCCCAGAGTGGTTTTTGTCATGAGGGGGGGAATATCCGTGAGGGACCTTTCCGATCAGGATTTCCGGGAGGGTAAACATGGATGTGATCAGGCAGAGGGTCAGAGCCCCAAAAAGCCTCAGGATATTTTTCTCCTTCATCGAATCTTCCGATCATGCTTTATTGATACCCTTACTTCCGGCGAGCAGGGATAACGGAATAAAGAGAGTTTATTCCAAAGTGTTTGTCAAATCATTATTGATGATGGTTTCACTCTGCCTCTGGAGTTTGCCCATGAAGGCTGTCAGATGTTCCGGCAGGGATACTGAGAAGTTCATGGAGGCAGATGTCATAGGGTGGGGGAATTCCAGATGAGTGGCCGCAAG
>CALCJG010000149.1 GCA_937967705.1 uncultured Spirochaetia bacterium | reverse complement strand
ATACTCAGGAAGGCCGAGGAGGCAGGTCTGGTTCACATGACGCAAAACATGAAGTCAGGGCATTTCGGGATCTGTAACTGCTGCAGCTGCTGCTGCGGGCTCCTGCAGGGGCTCAATGAGATGGGACACAACGAGGCGATAGCCCACTCCGCCTTTTACGCCGTCGTGGACGAGGAGGCCTGTACCGCATGCGGAGTCTGCCTGGACCGCTGCCAGGCGAAGGCCATCGACATGGCGGATACAGCCCAGGTCAACAAGCGCTGCATAGGCTGCGGGCTCTGCGTATCCACATGCCCCGTTTCCGCCATCACGATGGTCCGGCGGGAGGAGAGCGAACTCCCCGTAGTTCCCTCTGACGAAAAGGACTGGTACGCCCGGAGGGAGGAGGCCCGGGGCGGAAGGGGCGATTACAAGAAGCTCCTTTGAGGGGTCAGCGAAGCCTCATTTGCCGCATTGCGCCTTGATCTCGTCCATCAGGCTGAGTTCCGATGAGGATGAGGCGGCGCCGATGTCGCGTTTGATCTGCATCCCCTTTTCCATCCAGGGCAGCGCCGCGCAGGAATTTCCCAGGCGCTTGTGATAAACCCGGGCGATGTCGATGCTGGTTGCCGCATAGGCAAGAGTTCCCTCCTGTCCTATGCGTTTGCGTATATCCTGAGCGTCCTCGTAGTTCTTTCTCGCTTTCTCATAGTCTTTCAGATGGGCCGAGCAGTAATACCCCATGTTGACCAGGGTATAAGCGTACTCCTTGGTCCCTGACAGCCCGAGTTTTTGCAGGATTTTCTGCGATTTCTCCAGACTTTTATACCCCTCGGAGAAGTTTTTCCCGGCAAAGTGAAGGATGGCCTCGTTGTTCAGGGATATGGCGTAGCTGCGGGATTTGGCCATCTTGATGTCCCGCTTGAGTTTCATCGCCTTTTTATTGTACTCCAGCGCCCTGGAGCCGTTCCCCTGGGAGAAATAGAGCCAGGCCATGTTGTTAAGCGTGATGGCATAGGGGAGGCTTTTGGACATTCCGAGCTTTTCCTTGATCTTCAGGGACTGTTCGAAGGCGTTCCGGGACTGATCGTACTTCCCCCAGCTCTTGTAGGCATTGCCGATATCGTTGAGCAGCTCGGCGTATTCCACACCGTCGGCCTTTCCCAGGTTTTCCAGGATGTTCAGCCCCGCGTTGTAGGAGTCGAGGGCCACCTGGTACTTGGACAGGTTATAGTAGACGTTCCCCTTCACGTTCATAACCCGGGCATACTGGACCGATTGGGTCTCGTTGCGCTTCTGCAGAACGGAGGCGGCCTTGTCTATGTATTCCGCGGCGATCTTGAATCGGGACAGATGGTCGGCATAGAGGTCCGCCAGTTCCGTCAGGGCATCGGCGTATTCCCCGTCTATGTTTACGGCTTTCTGGAAATAGGTGAGAGCGTCGCCGGGATCAGTGTATTTGACTTTCAGTCCACGGCAGTAATAGTCGTAGGCCTTCTCGTTACGCTCCCTCGTTTTCGTCATCCTTTCCCGGTCATTCACGCCGATGTCGGATATCTTGAATCTCTTCTTCTTCAGCTCCTCGATGATCTTGAAGACGATCTGATCCTGCTTTTCCCGCATCTGATGGATCGTGCCGATAATCTTGACGGAGACAACAGGTTTCCTCTTCCTCACGTCGATGAAACTGGCGTGTATCGCCAGATCCTCCCCCTTGATCTGATACTTTCCCGTGCAGGTGTAATCGGCCGCCAGCATCTGTCCGGGTTTAATTTCCGTCTTGGTGGCGCCGGACTGGCTGAAGGCAATTTCATTCAACGCCTCCTCCCGGTCGGAGAAGGAGATCACGGTGAACTCCGGGACATAGGAGAAATCGTTGCTGACGGTCTTCCCTATCCCGGCTCCGAAATGGTCGTACTCCTTTGAGGAAAGGTTGACGAAATTGTCCACAAAAATCACCATCTTCTTCCCTTTGGAAAAGGACGGCGTCATCATCAGGGCACACAGCAGACATCCCAGCAGCACTCTCTTCATGACAATCCTCCCCTATATATCTGTTATTCTGACGACAATGACAGTCGCGTTGTCCTCTCCGCCCCGTTCGTTGGCCCTCGTTATGAGGGCGGATGCCATCTCCCCAGCCTGATCTCCGGAGGAGATATTTCCGCGAAACTCCTCGTCCGCCATGTCCCCGAAGACGCCATCGGTGCAGAGGAGGAAGACATCCCCCTCCCGGGCCTTGTCCGAAACGACATCCACCTCCACCTCGGGACGCACTCCCACGGCCCGGGTGATCTCATTACGGTTGGGATGCTTCAGGGCCTCGGCTGCGGTGATCACCCCGGCGTCCACCAGCGCCTGAACCCGGGAGTGATCCTTCGTGAGGCGCTTCAGCTCACCCTTCCGCATAAGATAGACCCGGCTGTCCCCCACCCATCCGATGTAATACCGTTTTTCATCGAAGAGGAGGGCCACCACCGTACTGCCCATCCCCCGCTTGGCCCGGTCGGTTTCGGCAAGATCGACAATCGCCCTGTTGGCCTTCCTGATCCCCTCGGCCAGCAGATCTCTGATTTCCTTTTCCTTCAGCCGGGGGTTGAAACCCGCCGCATAGCGCTCCAGCGCCTTCTCGACGAGGAGCCGGCTCGCGATCTCCCCAGCCTGATGACCGCCCATTCCGTCGGCCACGAGGAAGATCCCGCGCTCAGCGTCCATCCCGAAACTGTCCTCGTTGATCTCCCGGACCCGGCCCACGTCCGTTTTTCCCGCCGCGTCAAATCTCATATTCGCTCCTCATTCCCGGCCGTCCGTTAACGCCCTATGAATTTTTTAAAGGCGTCCAGGGTGATGCCCGAGTTGATGTTGGCCGCCAGACGGGGCGCTTCGGACTCCTTTGCAAACTCCAGCGCCGGGATGGTAACCGTACCCCGGGGATCGCTGACAACCGTCTTTTCCTCATCCTCGCTCAGGGACATCATCTGCTCCATACCCTGGCAGAGAAACTTGCTTCCCTTGACAAGCCCCGAGCTGTGAACCGCCACGAGCTTGCCGCTGCCGTTGATTACCGGGCCTCCGGAGTTGCCGGCGTGGGTGATCATGTCGTAGAGTATGCGGCCGTTCGGGTCGATGCGGCTGATCTTTCCGCCCAGAACCATGCAGTTGGCCGTAATCCCGGCGTCATCCACCACGCTGGGAAATCCCAGGATCGCCACGTTGTCCCCTTCCTTGGGGGACTCCTCCTCGATACCCAGCACCGGACAGCCTTTCCGGGAAACCTTTATGATGGCCAGGTCCCTGTCGCGGTCGGACTTGACAACGGTTGCCTTGAGGGCCTCCTTGGTGCCGTCAAAGGTCACCAGGATGGAATCGAGCTCGCCGGTCAGCTTCTTGTCCCCCAGCTCCTTGTTGAAGCGCCAGGGCTCCACCACATGGGCGTTGGTTATGATGAGCCCCCCGGCGTCATAGCAGAAGCCGCTCCCCTGGGTGCGCACCTTGACGGGCTTGGAACTGCCGGATACGATGATCCGCTTGCGGGTACCCGGCTGTATGACGGAATAGGTGGTGACCACCCGGACCACGGCCTTGCGAGCCCCGGCGATGGTGTCCCTCATGGGGGGTAGAAATTTCTTGATCTCGTTGAGCTGGGCCCTGTAGGAGCGGATCACTGCATCGTTCTGCCGGGCCTTTCCCTTGAGGAAGCCGATCTCTTTCTCCACCGCCTTGGTGGTCTTGCTGAGGCTCTCGGCTATGGCCTTGTCGGTATCCTCCAGCCGCTTAATGTCGTAGTGATGTTTTACCCAGAGCGCCGCAACGCTGATAGCCACGACGACGATGGCTGCCGCCAGACCGACGACTCTCTTCTTGACCTTCTTCTCCGTGTCCGCTTTGGCCAGGCCGATCATCCCCAGCACGGTCCTCTTGCCCACCAGTTCCTTTTTAGGGGCCTCGCCGGTCCCGGAAGGCTGCACTGTTTCGGATTTGATTTCGGAGGCCGGGGTCTTCACTCCGGCATCGGTTATGGACTCCTTCGGTACGGAGGGGGTTTCGGCCCGTGTTTTGTTTTCCTTCCCCGAAGTCTCCAGGGAAGAGACCTGTTCTGTTTCCAGAAGGATCACGACCTTCACCTTGGGTCCGTTGGTCCCGCATTGGATGACATCACCGCTCTTAAGCTCCCTGCTGGTCACAGGAATGTCATTGACGTAGGTTTTGTTCTTGGCGGCCTTTTCGTGAAGAACGTAGGCCCCGTTCTCCAGCAGGATCTCGCAGTGCTCCCGGGATGCGGTGGTGTCCGCCTGATGTTTGAAGGGCACATCGTTAGACGATTCCCCCGGTGCGAACTCGCGCCCCAGGGTAACGCAGTCCTTGCTGAATTCCTTTTTGAAACCGGCGTTGCCGCCGGAGAGCACTTCAAGCATGATCTTCATCAGATCCTTCCTCCTTCCCGATCATCGGGGCAGAACCCCGGGTTGAATTTCCTTATACCGATCTGCCGCTGGCGGAGATGGGGCTGAAGAACACCCCCATGTTCCTCCCGGGCAAGGACACAGAGACCTTTTCCGCAGATCGCATAACATAAAATTTTGAGACAGGGTTTCGAAATAAGTCAAGAGGAATTCACCATTCTCCCGCGATGAACAGCAAAAAATTACTTGACGTTCCGGCAATGGCCCATTACCCTAAATCGCTCTTTCGTATCGGGGGGTGATGGGCGGAAGGGTGGTTTCTCGCCATCCATGTGCGATCACAGATATGATCCGAAATACCATAAAAAACAGGGGCCCACATGATAGTATGCAACAAATGCAACGCTGAAAATGACGACAACGCCGCCTTCTGCTACAGCTGCGGGAACCGGCTCAAGGATACCGGGAGCGCGGAAACCGTCGTGGTGGACCAGCTCGTACGGGACGAGCTTTCGGAGCTGAAGGACTGTCTCAAGGGAAAATACGAGATCACCCGGGAGATCGGCCGCGGCGGCATGGCGGTGGTCTACGAGGCGGTGGAGCTCTCCCTGGACCGCAGCGTGGCCCTCAAGGTGCTGCCCAAGGAGTTTACCTACGACAAGCAGTTCGTGGAGCGCTTCAAGCAGGAGATCAAGACCCTGGCCAAAATCGAGCACCCCAACATCGTTCCCCTCTACGCGGCGGACGAAATCGGGGGCTTTTCCTTTTTTACGATGAAGAACATCGAGGGGCGCACCCTCGCCGAGCTGATACAGGACCAAAAGAACCTTCCCGTGAAGCAGGCCGTAAAGGTCGTACGGGACGTCTGCAAGGGGCTGGAATTTGCCCATAGCATGGGCATAATGCACCGGGACCTCAAGCCGGAAAACATCATGATCGACAGCAAGTTCGGCCACGTCTACGTCATGGACTTCGGAATAGCCAAGGCCCTCTCCAGTTCCCGGGTCACCAAGGAGGGGACAACGGTGGGGACCGTCTTCTACATGTCCCCGGAGCAGTGCACCGGCGGCGAACTGGACGCTCGCTCGGACCTCTACTCCCTGGGCATCATTCTCTACGAAATGCTCACCGGCAAGATCCCCTTCGAGGGGGAGATGACCGGGGTCATGTACAAGCATGTCAACACTCCCCCGCCCCCCCTCAAACAGATCAGACCCGACCTTCCCAGGGCGGTCATCGACGTCGTAGATCTCATGCTGCAGAAGGACCGTAACAAGCGCCCCGCCAGCGCCAGGGCCGTCATCGATCTGTTGGAATCCCTGGACCTGGAAACTGGAAGGGGCTCCAAACCGAAGATCAAGACACCCAAGTCCGAGCGCGCTCCCCTGTCCGGCCGGACCAGAACCCTGCTAGTCTCCGTCGGCGCCGTCATCGTCCTCCTGGCTGCCGTTGCCCTTTTCCTTTTCTCCAGCTCGCGGCGCCTCGCGGGCCTCTACTGCCAGCTGGGTCTGTGGGACAGGGCCATCGCCGGTTACTCAACGGTGCTCAAGGACAATCCCAAAGACAGCGGCGCCTTCAAGGCCCGGGGCGACTGCTATCGCGAGAAGAAAATGTACAAGGACATGCTGGCGGATTACGGCAGGGCCTGCGCACTGGACCCGGAGCTGGCCAAATCCCGGTTCAGCGTCAGGGTGGGTGATGTGACCCTGGTCTACATACCCGCCGGCTCCTTTACGATGGGCTCCGACGAATCGAAAAAAAGCGACGAATACCCCGCCCACGAGGTGATGATCAGCCCCTTCTGGATGGGCAAGTTCGAGGTAACCCAGAAGCAGTTCAAGGACATCATGGGCTTTAATCCGAGTTTTTTTACCGGGGAGACCCTGCCGGTGGAGCAGGTCAAGTGGGACGACGCCGTGGAATTCTGCCGGAAGCTCTCCGCAAAGTTCTCGGTGGAGGCCCGGCTGCCCACCGAGGCGGAATGGGAATACGCCTGCCGTGCAGGCTCCAGGAGTAAATTCTTCTGGGGCGGGCAGGGACAGGAGGTCTGCAAATACGCCAACATCCTGGACAAGTCCCGTCTGGAAAGGGAGAAGGACAAATCCCTCGTAGTGGACTGCAGCGACGGCCACCCCGAAGCCTCCCCCATCGGCAAGTTCCAGTCCAACGCCTTCGGTCTTCATGACATGATCGGCAACGTCTGGGAATGGTGCCGGGACTGGTACGACAGCAAATACTACAAAAAGAGCCCCGGCTCCGACCCTCAGGGAGCGGAAAAGGGCAAGGAGCGGGTCATACGGGGAGCCTCCTGGCGCTCGCCGCTGGGTGTGCTCCATTCCAGTTCGCGTAATTACGGGAAGGCGGACAAGGGGAATGCCTATCTGGGTTTTCGCATCGCCCTTGCGGGCATAAAAGGAGATGTGACCGAAAGCAACCCATCTCCGGAAAAACCAAAAGCCCCGGAAACCCCTCTGAAACAGGGAGAGAATCAAAAACCAGACAAATCGGACAAGAAGAAAACGGTTTCCCGGCGCGCCAAGGAAACTTTTTCCGGGACGGGTCTGCATATTGATCCGCAACAGGCAAAACAAAACGCCATTGCGAACGGCCGGTCAAGAGTCCAGAGCGCCAGCGTCTCTACGGAGATGAGATATAAAGTACTGAACAGCAGTCCCGACAAACTCATAAAGGATCGGTCAGTAACGCTTTATTCTCCCAACATGCAGGCATATAAAGCTATCTGGTATATCTTTTGACAAACAGAAATGACCTTTATGGCAGTACAGTAGAACGATGACCTTTTATACCGGTGCTTAAGACCACCGATCTGTTCAGTCTTAAAACTCGATTCAGGAGAATAAAATGAAAAAAGGAATCCGCCTCCTATTTCTTCTCTTTTTTGCCTTTTCCGCCCTCAGTCCGGGACTCTTCGCGGAAGATCCCCCCGAGGACACCCTGACCAAGGGTAAGATCCGGAAAAAGGGCAACATCGCGGTCTTCAACAGGAAGCTGATCGATGCCCTGAACAGCGGGGACCTCAAGGCCTCCAAACGCTGGGCCAAGAGGGCCGATCCCAATGCCCTCACTCCCGACACCAAGACGCCGGTCATCATCCTCGCCATGCAGAAGGGGATGCGGGAGGCGGCGGAGATCATCGCCTCCAAGAAAAAATTCGATCCCAATGTCCGTTCCTCCGATGCCAATCAGTACACCCCCCTCTACCTGTCCATCAACTATAATTATCCCGAGGTCTTCATGGCCGTCGTGGACGCCGGGGCCAACCTGGAGGACAAGTGTTTCGGTTACACCCCTCTGAACTTTGCCGCCAAGATGCGGAATGTCACCATGGTCCAGTACCTGCAAAAAAAGGGGGCGGACATCAACGCGAAAAACAGCCAGAATTACAGCAATACGGCCCTAGTATATGCGATCTTCAACAATGACGCCAAGATGGTCCGGACCCTGCTGAACCTGGGGGCCGACAAAAACACCGTGGATACTTACGGCTGGACCCCCCTGATGTTCGCTTCCTGGTACGGCTACCTGGAAATAATGGACCTCCTTCTCAAAGGCGGCTCCGGGAGCGTGGTGAGCCTCGAAACACGCACCTTCAAGGACGGGGATACCGCGCTGCTTCTGGCCCTGAAGAACGGAAGAACCGCGGCGGCCCAAAAGCTCCGATGGGCCGGTGCCAATATTACCGTCGTCAACAATCTCAATGAAAGCGCCCTCTTCCATGCCGCCCGCACCAACGACCATTTTTTCATCCTGGAGCTGATCGGCGCGGGGATGGACGTAAAACAGAAGAATAAATACGGGCGTACCCCGCTTACCAACGCCGCATCGAACGGCCAGTACGGGACCATGTGGCTGCTGATGCAGCACGGCGCCAAGTAATCATGCTGGAGGGAAAAAACATGAAAAACAGACTGTTCTGCATATGCATATCCGTCGCCCTGATTGCGTCAGCCCTGGTCCTCGCATCAGGATGCCAGAAGAAAGGGAGCAATCTCAAGTCCCCCTACGGCGCCATTGGAGGCGCCATAAGCGGCAGCACCTACAAAACCGAGGGATGGCTGGACGAAGAGACCTACCGGGTTACGATGGCGGCAGTTCCCAAACAGGGGCTGACGGATAAGGACAAGCGGCGTGAGTCCTCCCAAAAAACAGCTGTCCTCCTCGCTCAGGCACGGGCTATGGACACCTTCGCCGCTCTGATCTATTCCAAACCCTATGACAGCACGAAGCGTTTGGCCCTGGCGAAGAAGATCGGGAAGTATGTAGACGATGGGAAGGCCGTCAAAGTAACTTACGACGGAGAGGACAACTGCGAGGTCATTTACGAGATCAAGGCCTGGGGGCTAAAAAAGAAGCTTCAGGAGCTGAAATAACCTGAAACATTAAACCTCAGGCACAAAAAAGGAGCGGACATCCGCTCCTTTTTTCTTTTTCCCGGGCCGGTCAGACCCGCACGACCCGGAAACCGTAGAAGGGGCTGCGGGCAGTGGGACAGCGCCGGAAGCGGTACTCCCGGGTTCTCTGCAGAGGATGACTCTGGAGGGAACCGCCTCGGAGCACCTTGTACACGGTCCCGTACTCCTTGTTCTCCCTCCCTGATGGGTATGAATCGAACCAGTCCTCGCACCATTCCCAGAGCAGCCCCACAGGATGCCCTGACCCGCAGGTTTCCAGGGTGCGCATCATCTGCTCTACCATGTCCGTCGATCGGGAGTACTCCTTTCTCTCCTCCGTCCAGTCGGCCGCTCGCAGGCTCGGGACCCCGGCCATCTCGGCAAAAACCTCCCACTCTCCTTCGGTGGGCAGCCGGTAGAGATCGTCCCGGGTCTGCGTCAACCAGTCGCAGTAGGCCTCGGCATCGTTCCAGCAAAGCTGCAGTACGGGCAGCTGTCCGGTATTTTCCCGATAAAGCACATCGGCCTCATCCCCGAAGGGATTGCGCCAGCTCACCCCTTCCCTCTTGGTCCAGCCTTTTTCCCAGACCCAGCCCCAGTGTTCCTTTTCTGCAAGGGTCTCGAAACCCGTTGCCTCCACGAAAGCCTGGAACGCCGCCGCCGTCACCAGAGAGCGGCACACCTGAACGGTCTTGAGCGTTATTTCATGCCGGGGATTGGCGTTATAAAAATACTCTAGCTTAATTCCCTCCGGCAGCTGATCCGGCTGCATGGTGCCAATCACTTCCTCGTCTATTCCGATTCCGTAGCGCCCGCTGCGGATCACCCAATACTCTTCTTTCATGTTCTCGTCACTCCCCTTCCGGGATATCCGCCCCTCATTGATACCGTCCTTCCTCGTGTTTCTCGGCCCCTGCCGTCATACGGGGCCAGAGGTCCTCAGGCCCCTGCCCGATGCGCCAGAAACCGACTTTGTTGACCCCGTAGTTCCGGTAAAGACGGAGCTTCTTCGTCAGTGAGCGGCTGTCCTCATAATAGACGCGAACCTTGACCTCCTCCTTGTATTCCAGATAAGGGCCCATGTTTTGATGGTATTTCGGTTTAACCACCCAGTTGTTTTTCATGATATCCTGAACGTTCTGAAACCGCACGGCCCGGTTGATTTCCCTCACCTGCCAGGCCCTCCCGTAGAGAGGCAGCCCCATCACCAGTTTTCGCTGGGGGATGTTCTTTCGGGCATACTTCACTATGGAACGGCACCATTTGACCGAGGCCACCGGACCGGGTTTGCTGGTCCTCCAGTGTTCATCGTAGGCCATGATGTAAACGCGGTCGGCAACCTTGCCGATCTCAGCATAATCATAGCCGTCCTTCACGTAATAGCGCCGTGCGGGCAGTGCCACGCTCAGTGTCTTCTCCCCCAGATCCCCCTTCAGCGCCGTGAGAAATTCCACAAAAGCCTCCCCGTCCGAGTTTCGCACCGCCTCGAAATCGATCTGCACGCCGTCGAATTCCCGGGAAAACTCCACGATGTCCCCCACCAGCTTGTTCCGCATGTCCCGATCATTCAGGCACTCTTTCAGCAGGGACGGATTGTCCAGCTCGAAGACCACCAGATGTATGCGCGGCTTGATATCGTTTGCCCAGCGTATGCCCGGAAGAGACTTCTTTCCCTTCAGGCGGCCGTTGCGGTTGATGGATGCCGCGAAGTAAAAAATATCCGTAAAGGGCTCGTCTCCCTTGACCGCCTTCTCCTCACCGCTCAGCAGATAGCCCCATATCTCGTCGAAGACCAGGGTATTCGGTTCCCCGTTCGAAGTGAGCTTTTTGATGCTGGAACAGGAACTGGAGACCAGCAGCCCGCACAGGAGGGCCATCAAGACACGAAAAAACAAGCTTTTCATACTCATCCCCTGGAATTGAATCCTTACGCCTCACGGGCACATATCACCCGCCGTTCATCCCTGGTTGAAATCGCGGAAAGAAGGCGGCATTGATTGATAATCGTGCCGGCAAGGGGTTTAACGCTCGGTTTAAGAATCCCTTTATACTATCGGTAGAAAACCGGCCCCCTTTAAGCAACAAAAGACCCTGCGGGGGACCATTATTCAAGGTCGGCAGGAGAATCCGTCCGATGAGCGGGCAAAGGCATCCGGCAGTGCCGAAACGAGATCCGTAGCCTTGGCAAAGGGCGCGCCGGTCCGGTCTCGAATTATATCCGCGGCCAGGCCGTGAAGATAGGCGCCCGCACCGGCGCAGGCAAGAGGGTTCGAAGCCCGGGCCAGCAGGGCCCCGACGATTCCCGCCAGGACATCCCCGGACCCTGCGGCCGCCAGAAGAGGATTACCGGTGGTATTGATCAGGGTCCTGCCGCCGTCGGAGACGATGGTGCAGGGCCCCTTGAGCAGAGCGACGGAGCCGTACCTGCGCGCGATCTCGCCGCAGCGGGCATAACGGTTTCGCTTAACGGCATCGACGGTGATATCCAGGAGCCGTGAAGCTTCGCCCCAGTGGGGAGTGAGGACCGTTGTGAGGCCGGACATCACCCCCTCCCCTTTCCTCCCGGCACATTCCGCCAGGTGATAAAGACCGTCGCCGTCCACCAGGATTTTACCGACACCCCATGCGGGGAGATGTTCGATGAGTGCCTCAAAAACGAGCGATGAAAAGAGGGTCCGGCCCATTCCGGGCCCCAGAAGCACGGCGTTATACCGCCGGTTCCGGGCAAAGAAGTCCGCCAGATCCCCTTTCATCTCCTGCAGGAGATGAGGGATCCGCTTGTCCTCCCCGCAGAGCCCCTCCGAGACATCCCCGGGAAACTCCTGGTCCACTCCCTGAAAGTTCCTGAAGGCGCTGGTGATGAGCTCCGGTACCCGACCGGCAACAGCGTTCCGGGCGTTTCCCGTCGTCAGGAGCGTCACCAGCCCCGCGCCGGAGGCAAAGGCAGCCATGGCGGACATCAACGCCGCTCCCTCCATACCGTCGAATCCCCCGATTATCAGCAGATGTCCCTCGCGGCCCTTGTGCGTGTCGGCATCCCGGGGAGACCCGAAGTGCCTGCCAACAAATTCAGGGGTGACAAGCTCTGCTGAGAGACTCTCCGATGCGGTCAGATCCCTGGGGAAACCGATATCCGCCACCTGGACTTTACCGGCGTAGGGCTTTCCGGGAAAGGTAACCAGGGATATCTTGGGAAGCCCCATCGTCACGGTCACATCGGCCCGGACCGCCTCCCCGGACGGCCCCTCTCCGTCGGAGGGCAGGCCGCTGGGCATGTCCGCAGCCACCACCGGTTTCCCGCTCCTGTTGATCAGGCCGATCAGCTCCGCGATCGCCCCCCGGGGAACACCGGAAAAGCCCGTCCCCAGAAGGGCGTCCACAATGAGATCGCAGGCCGGGAGGTTCGTTTCGCTTTCGATCTTTCCCTCGTTTAGAACCGTAACGGGGATCCCCGCCCGCCGGCAGATTTCCCGATAGATCCCCGTAGAGGCAGTGATCCGGCCCGGGTCCCCGGCAAGAAAAACCCGCACCTCCCGTCCGGCGTTATGGAGAAAATAGGCCGCCGTAAAGCCGTCCCCCCCGTTATTGCCACAACCGCAGCAGAGGGCGATGGAGCGGGCCGAAGGAAATTCCGTCAGGACACAGTCTGCAAGAGCCCGGCCCGCATATCCCATGAGCACCTCCCCCGGCATACCCCGTTCCTCAATCGCAACGCGGTCGATCTCCCGCATCTCCTTTGCCGTGACGACCTTCATCTATTTCCACTCCAGGATTTCGATCCCGTCTTTTACCACATGGTAGGAATAGAACTGACCGGTTTCGTCCATCAGGATATCCCCGAAATAGGACTTTATGTCGGCGAATTTGATCTGAATATTGTTGATGATATTGCCGTCGAAGTTGCAGATGACAAAACGCGTCCTCTTCTCGTCGATGTTCCAGAGATAAAGATGCTTGTCGTCCACCACGTCAAAGAGCTCGTTGCGGGGATCGGGGATGTTCATCAGGGTTCGGGTGATCTTACCCGCCTTGAGGGAATAGCTGAATATCTTGCGGTATTTGAATCTCAGCCCGTGATAATAGGCAGCGGCAATGAGGAACTCATCCCCCGAGGAGAGGACCTTTACGTTTTCCACTCGACCCGTATAGGTCTCGCCGCCCTCGGTTTCCTTGAATTCCAGTTTCCCGAGATCGGCAAAGAAATCCCGTTTCCTGTTGCTGAACCGGAATACACTCCAGGTATCGAACTTGCGGGTTACCACGAAGAGGCGGTCCTCCCGGTCCACTTCCAGGTCCTCGATATAGTCAAAGGGTATATCCGGCGACCCCAACTGGCCCAGGGTGTACTGCAGAGCCCCCTTCTTGTCGAACACAAGGACATAGGAGGGCGAGAGGGCGAACTCATCCCCGCCTCCCGATTTCATAGGGATAAAACGGTTCTGGGCGTATATGTTCCCTTTGGAGTCCACCGCCATCATTCCGATGATGCTGAAGTTGAAGGGAGAATAGGGAGGTCCCTCCTTGCTGCTTCCTTTCCCGCTCTTCGGGCCAATAATCAGCAGAGGCGTCCCGTTCCTTTCCAGCACCTGGATGCGTTTCAGGGCGTTATCAGCGGTATAGACGTTTCCACGGGCGATCTTGACCAGGAAGGAGTGTTCCATGAGGCCTGATTCCCCCAGTTGTACCTGTACCTTGCCCGGACCGTTCCCGATCCCCACCAGGCCGATTTTCTCGGATTTCAGGGAGCTGACCTTCCACTGCCCGCAGGAGAAGGCCAGCAACATCATGCAAAGGGCTAATTTCCTCATATCACCTCTGGTTATAAAAAAAAGTTCTCCCGCCCACGGGGGATAATGAAAATTCATCTATCCCAGGGGGATATTTATTTCAAGTGAAATTATGCTCCGGACGGATTAATTAAATCCCCCTATTTTCCCTTGACAAAAAGCATCATAATTTTATCAATTATTTTACGGTTAGAGCAGGCTGGTGATTAAAGACAGGATTTTATAACCGTTCCGGAAATAATAATTCTATAACAAAAGAGGTGATATATGGATTTCAAATTGACAGAAGAGCAGCAGATGGTCAAAGAGATGTGCAGAAAGTTTGCAGAAAACGAACTGAAGCCCAAAGCCGCCGAATACGATAGATCGCATGACTTCCCCTGGGAACATGTCAAAAAACTCGCTGAGATGGGCATGCTGGGCGTGGTCTATCCCGAGGAGTACAACGGCTCCGGGATGGATTATGTATCCTATGCCATCGCCGTCGAGGAGCTGTCCCGGGGATGCGCCTCAACGGGGGTCATCGTGTCCGCACACAACTCCCTCTGCCTGTCCCCCATCTACTATTTCGGGTCCGATGCCATCAAGAAGAAATACCTCCCGAAACTCTGCTCCGGCGAATGGCTGGGCTGCTTCGGCCTGACCGAACCCAGCGCCGGGTCCGATGCCGCGGGCACCAAGACGACGGCGGAATTCAAGAACGGAAAATGGGTCCTCAACGGGACAAAGAATTTCATCACCAACGGCGGGGTGGCTCATGTGGCCGTCGTCATCGCCATCACGGAAAAGGGCGTGGGCCACAAGGGCCTCACCTTCTTCGTAGTGGACAAGGACATGCCCGGCTATTCCGTGGGAAAGGTTGAGGACAAGCTCGGCATCTGCGCCTCCTCCACAACGGAGCTGGTTTTCGAAAACCTCGAGGTCCCGGAAGAAAACATACTGGCCAAGAAAGGCGAGGGATTCAAGGTGGCCATGCACACCCTCGACGGGGGCCGCGTGGGTATCGCCGCCCAGGCGCTGGGAATCGCCCAGGCCGCCCTGGACGAAGCCGTCAAATACTCCAAGGAGCGGGAGCAGTTCGGGAAGCCCATCTCCAGCAACCAGGCCATTCAGTGGATGATCGCCGACATGGCAACGGAAATCGAAGCGGCCCGTCTCCTCACCTATCAGGCCGCCATGATCGTCGGATCGGGAGACCGCCGCAGGGGTTCCAAATACGCCGCCATGGCCAAGCTCTTCGCCTCAGAGACCTCCCACAGGGTCACCCACAAGGCCATACAGATTTTCGGCGGTTACGGTTACGTCAAGGAGTACCCGGTGGAAAGGCTCTACAGGGATGCCCGCATCACGGAGATCTACGAGGGAACCTCGGAAATACAGAGGCTGGTCATTTCCAGCAATGTTATCAACGAGTATTGATCCCCGGCTAAGTCATCTAACGATATCGAAGGGAGGCTCCGGCCTCTCTTCGTTTATTCTCCCCTCCTCCTTTACCCTGAATCATGTGGGCTGGCTCGTTATCGCGCTCCGATGCATTCCGTGTTTCTGAAGCCGGTGGACTTTACCGATTCTCCTTTGCCATGTAATAGCAGAAAGCGTTGAAATTTATCTCATCAAGGGATAAAACGAATCCCCTCCCCGCCGGGCCGTATGCATCCCTGTTGACTTTTTTCCTGAAACATGCAAGATATACTCATGACGGCACAGGTTCATGAAAAACTGGTCCTCCCCGAAGAGGAAACGACGATGACCACCTTCCCCGCAATCCCCCTCGATCAGGAACGGATTGAAGCCGTTCCGGTCGACGAGGTAGCCGCCCTCGTCCTGTCGGGGAAAGCCGACAGTGTTCTTCTTTCAACCGCCTGCTGGAGACAATACATCGGAAAATGGCGGATCAGCGGGGGCAGGCTCTATATCGTTTCCCTCCAGGGGATTTATCGGCTGAAGGGAGAGGAACCGCTCTTTGCTGAATGGTTTACCGGGTTGCTCAGCGTTCCCCGGGGCAGATGCCTTCAATACGTTCACATGGGAGTGGAGTCGGTTTATGAAGCGATGACCCTGATAACGGTTAAGGAAGGCGTGGTCACGGACATTAAATACATTAACCAAGCACCCGCCGAAAACCCACCAAATCCCAGGCTGCCATGTTCATGAGATGTTGTGAAACCGGACGAAGTAATTATTAGGCCTGCTGTTAAACAATCTTCAGCCGAAATGATTATAACATAATCAATGCGGCACCGTTCTACCTCGGCTTTCCCTGTACACTGGGATTTCTGTTATAATTCATTTCCGAGGTAAGCTGCCGCCGGTTTACACCGTCGCTGTTCATGATACAGAGTTCCCAAAAACCGGTAGCATTCGAGGAAAACAGCACTTGGGAACCGTCAGGGGTCCACGCGGGATAATGCGCATTGGCTGTCAGCAGGCGTTGATTACTGCCGTCGGCGTTCATGACATAAATACTTCCAGAAGAATGCACATACAGGATCAGCCTTCCATCCGGCGAATACGTAGGACACGAGTCATCTGCAATACCGCTATTGTTTAATAGCGACTCATTCCCTCCGTCCGGGGCATTGATGGAGTATATTGCAAACGAACCGCCGTCCCCCCGAATAAAAACAATCTTCTTGCCATCCGGAGAGCAGGCTGGATAAGAATCCTCATAAGGACTCGTTGGTGAGGTAAGCTGCAACTCATTACCCCCGGTTTCGGAATCCGCTGAATAGATGCATGTATTCCTTACAAAGACAAGGCGTTTGCCATCGGGTGACCATGTGGGATAGCCGCCCAGGGTTACGATCCCAATAGCTCCGCTTTCCACATCAGCCGAAAAAATGGTCGGAATACCTGAAGAGGTGGAAAAAACCATGCGCGTTCCATCGGGTGACCAGACGGGGTTTGAATAACCGGTGAGCGAACCGGAGGTGATGGCTTTCGCCTCACCGCCTTCCAGGGACATGGTCCACACCTCACCCTTGCCGCTTACATCATGGATATAGGCCACCCTGAGGGGATCGTCGTATTGCCGCAAACATGCGGCTGGAGCGAGGAATATTATTAATTGATACAAATAACAGAGCCATATTCTTATCCTCATGGTATCTCCCTGATTACTATAATCCTACTCATCTCAAAACCATTAAACCTCACAGAAGAATCCTGTAATAAATTAATATCCACATAAATATTATATGTCAACATATATTATAGTTACATTAATGGTAAATAAAGAGGCATTATTTAGGCTTATCAGGACAACTGGTTTTCATGAAAAGAATTAAAGCTTGTCAGCTCTAAAATAACAGACATGACCGAATCGGATGGATTATTTGCAAATGGAAGAGAAATAAGGATTCTCTGGTAGTAGGTTATGGGAGCAGCAGAGATCCCCGGTTTTTCAGACCATGAGATCCCTGTTTGACTCTTTTTTAAGATAATGTTAAGAGATCAGCGTTCAGCTTCTTGCAAGATGACCGTGCACGGAAATCATGCCGGGAGACGATGTATCTAAATACTTCAATAACGGAAACAAAATCAAGGAATCTTCATCCGTCCGTGAACTCTTATTTCTTCGCGAAATCGCTCTCGAATCTATCCTTCGTTGTGATGGTGAAAAAGTTATTCAGCCGGGCTGTTTGAAAGATCTGCCGGATGGAGCTGCTCAGATCGTAGAAGACCAGCTTGATCTTCTTATTCATGGCATTGTTGAGAAATTTTACGAGAGTACCTATGGCGGAGGAATCGATGTAGTTAAGATCCTTGCAGTTTATGGCAATGACCTCCGGTGTCTTGGCCACCTGTTCGGTCCAGACACCCTCCACTTTCTGAATATTCTCAATATGGAACTCACCTTTGATATGCAGGATAATAGTAGAACCGCGTTCTTCAACTGTTACTTCAATCATGAGCAGAAACCCATCCTTGATCAGTATTTTCCTTCTACAGCGGAGCGGCCGGTCAGTCCCCCAAGCCGGCAGCAACGCCCGGCACATCCCTGTCCCCCGAAGATGATATTACAAATCCATATTACGAAATTTCAAGAACTTTTTTCACCCCCCCTTTCCTCCCGCTGCTGCATAATCCGCCTCGGCCTTAATTTTAACCGCCTT
The DNA here is from genome assembly GCA_937967705.1 of uncultured Spirochaetia bacterium. Taxonomy (GTDB): domain Bacteria; phylum Spirochaetota; class UBA4802; order UBA4802; family JAGODF01; genus CALCJG01. Next base: position 7,418 of record CALCJG010000149.1, on the reverse strand, counting down.
AGTAGCGGCCATGACTGCGGAGATATTGACCCCAACGGTTATCGTCTGCTGATCATCCTCCACACGGCTGAGGAGGGAAGAAAAATTTTTCGTCGTCCCGGTATAGGTTACCAGGGTCCCCTTTTTCATGGGAGTGAGCCTCCAGTGCCAGTGGCTTCCCGCGAGATCACCTTCCACCCGTTTGATGTCGATTCGGTTTCGCTCCCGGTCCGGGTTATAACGGAGAGTGTACTTAGTGTTCACCATGGGCACCTCTATCTCGAACCTGGCGATGATATGATTCGCCTCCCGGCGGAGAACACGGGAAAAGACCACCTTGGGCATAAACTTTTTGTAATTGTCCAGATCCAGTATGGTGTTCCAGACATATTCGGGCGGGGCGTTTACATAGACGCGCGCCGTCGCAGACTGGAAACGCCCCTTACCGTCCTGCTGAATGGTGATGACGGGCCCCTGACGAAGAAGCGTCGAAAGATCCAGGGACGGCAGGCTGCCGGCCGTAATTAGAGTCAGGAAGACGATAAGAAATCCGGTCATTTTTAATGGCATGGTTCCTCCGATTATGTCGATGCATCGAGAAGCAGGAGGACGCCGGGGATAACCCGGCGGCGCTTATCACCCCTGCCTCTTTTTATCCTATGACCTTCTCTTTTTTCTGTCAAAATATATTTTACACTTTACGGAGCAGCCATTTTTAGGAATATTTGATCTTGAAAGTTTTTAACAATATATTTGATCCTGCGAGGAGAATTGAAGGTGAAGATTCTGGAAGGCGGTCTGGAAACGGTCGGGGGTTACAGTTTTTCGGCCCTGAAATGCGGCATTCGGTACAGGGACAGGCTGGACCTGGCCCTCATCTACAGCGAAAAACCCTGTCATGCTTCCGGTGTTTTTACCACCAACAGGATCTTCGCGGCACCGGTCCGGCTCTGCCGTGAGCGCATCGCCGGCCCCGTCCAGGCGGTGCTGATAAACGCCACCAACGCCAACGCCTGCACCGGCGACGAGGGATACGCCAACGCCGTTGCCCTGACCGGTGCCCTCTCGTCCCGTCTGGGGATAAAACCCGAAGCGGTGCTCATGGCTTCTACGGGGATCATCGGCGTTCAGCTGCCGTTGGAGAAGATGCAAAACTCCCTGCCAGAACTTGCGGCAAACCTTGCACCGGAGCACTCCCATACCCTGGCAAAGGCCATCATGACCACCGACACATTCCCCAAGGAGGTGGCGGTTTCCTTTTCTTCCTCCGGGGGGGAGTTCCATATCGCCGGCATCGCCAAGGGAGCGGGGATGATAGCCCCGCACATGGCCACACTCCTGGCCTTCCTTCTGACAGATGCCCCGCTGCCGGGGGATGAGGCCGACAGGATCTTCAAACGATGCATCGACCGCACCCTGAACTCCATCACCATCGACGGCGACATGTCCACCAATGATACGGCTCTCCTGCTCTCCCCGCAGGACGGCCCCATCCTGCAGGGAGCGGACCTGAGCGCCTTCGAAGAGGCCCTTATGGAGGTTCTCGGGGGACTGGCCCGACTCATCGTCAAGGATGCAGAAGGAGCCACCCGCCTGGTAACCATCTCCCTGAAAGGCGCCGCAACCGAGGAGGACGCCAGAAGGGCCGCCAGAGCCGTCGCCGAATCGCTGCTCGTAAAAACGGCTCTTTTTGGAAAGGATCCCAACTGGGGGCGCATCGCCTGTGCTGCAGGCTACTCCGGAGCCCAGGTGGAGGAGAAGAGGCTCACCATCTCCTTCGAGGACATACCCATCTTCGGCAACGGCAAACCCCTGAGTTTTGACAGGGAGGCCCTGGCATCCGTCATGGACCGCCGGGAATACACCATACACGTGGACCTGGGTCTGGGCAACGGGAGCTTCAGCTACCTGACATCCGACCTGACCTACGATTACGTCAAGATCAACGCGGAATATTCCACTTAATTTCTCTGGAAGAAATGAATAAAGTGTAATACAATAATCAGGGTAAGGGGCCGATATTTAGGATAAGAGATTGAGAATTTCGGCCAAGAACAACAACCTCATGAGATATCTCCCGACAATATTGATTCTGTTCCTGTTAGCCGCCATTCCTGCCACCGCGAAGGTCAAGGGGAAAGACACTGTAATGGCCGGCAGCCCACCTGAAAGGGGAACAGTACTGGTATATCAATTCAGGGATAACAGCCCGTCTCGCAGCTACGGCTATTATTCCTTCATCTTGCCGGAATCCCTAAGTAACGACCTGGGCCAGACGGGCAAATTCCGCGTTAAGACTCAGCCGGCCGTTCTGGGCTTCATGGAAGCCCCGGAAGGGAGTGCTGAATTTCAGAATCACCTGCGTTATCTTGCTGAAAGGGGCCGCGAGTTTTCCGCCGACTACATCATAACCGGCTCCTATACAGTGGCCCGCAAACAGATCCGGCTGAAAGTCCAGATCTTTTATGTCCGGGAGCAGAGAATAGCCAGCATATCGGAGACGAGCGACGAACTGGGCGCCCTCCTCTTCTCGGTCATCGATAAAATAACGGCCCGCATAAACAACGAACTGGATCGCTATGCGAAGGAAAAGGAGGCAAAGGTAAAAGAGGAACAGGAAAGGCTCGCACGCTCTCCCTACATTCCCCTTTACAGATCCCTTGAGGGCATCGTTTTCGGAGTCCAGTACGGTCGGGTCAAGTTCAACAGCGAATGGGACAAGATCTATGATCGGACAGACCTCTTCTCCTTTTTCCTCCTTTACGATTTCAATTATGCGGGGCATTTTGCCGGGAGCTTCCTTTTGAAAAACTCAGGGGTGTCCCTCAACCTGGACGCCCTGGATACCGATCCCATGAAACACCATGATTCTTCGCTGTCCATAAAGGCCCTAAGCGTAAACTACCAGTTTCACTACCGGTTTTACGGCAGTTTCGGTCTGGCCGCTGCAGCTGGGGGGGGATTGGCCAAAACGGTTCTCATCATCAACGATCCCATGGACCAGTCCGGTTTTTCCTATATCCGCAGGGAGGAATCCCGGGACCCTTTCCTGAATCTGTCCCTCTCCCTTACCTGCCTCCTGGACCCCATTCTGCTGAGCGCGGGATATGCCCACAAGCGGGTTCTCTACAGCGATACGCCCCTTATCATCAATGAAATTTTTACCGGCATAGGCTTCAAACTCTGAGATATCCAAAACATAAATTTTAGTCAGTAAACCCTTAATTGTATTGACACCCCAGAGGATTATGGATTCTTATCTGATGAGATCGGGGAAATCCCGATTTTAATTTTTTTCCGTACAGGGTACATCCCATGATATCTCAAAAACTCAAGAAGATCATCGACGAAGACAAATCCTGCCTGTTTCAGAACTACGGCGACCGTCAGCCCGTCTGTTTCATCAAGGGCGAGGGGGCCTATCTGTACGACCAGGACAACAGGAAGTATGTCGATTTTCTCGCTGGCATCGCTGTCAATCTCCTCGGCTACAATCACCCCGGACTGATCAGGGCCCTCGAAGGGCAGATGCGCCGGGTGATGCATACTTCCAATCTCTACTATAACAGGGAGCAGGCGGAAGCGGCCAGGCTGACGTCGGAGATATCCTTCCCCGGGAGGACCCTCTTCGTCAACAGCGGGGCGGAAGCCAGCGAAGCTGCCATCAAGCTGGCCCGCCGTTATGGAAAATCCCAATCGCCGGACAAGTACGGAATCATCACCTTTGAGGGCTGTTTTCACGGCAGGACCTTCGGGGCCATGTCCGCCACCGGTCAGGAAAAGATTCGGAAGGGCTTCGACCCCCTGGTGCCGGGTTTTACCCATCTTCCCTTCAACGACCTGAAGGCTTTCGAGGCTGAAGTCGCGAGGAATAAAAACCTGTGCGCCGTCATGACCGAGCTGATTCAGGGGGAAGGCGGTATTAAAATCATAGGCCGGGACTTCATCAAGGGAGTGGCGGCGATCTGCAAAAAGAACGGGCTACTTCTCATCATCGACGAGGTCCAGACGGGTCTGGGCCGCACCGGCAGGGTTTTCGGGTACCAGCATTTCGGCATCGAGCCCGACATCATCACCATGGCCAAGGGACTGGGCGGCGGGTTCCCCCTGGGTGCCATTCAGGCACGGGAAAACATCGCTCAGCTTCTGGAAAAGGGGAGTCACGGCACCACCTTTGGAGGAAACCATCTGGCATGTGCGGCGGCGCTGGTGGTGCTGAAAGAGCTGAAAAAGGGTAAACTGCAGGCCGGCGCCGCGAAGACAGGGGACTACATAGTCAGCAGACTGAAGAAGGCCATGCCCTCTCTCGGTTGCGTCAGGGAAATCCGCGGCCTTGGGCTGCATATCGGTATAGAGCTCACCAAGCCGGGAGCCGGGATCGTCCGCAGCGCTCTTGAGAAGGGTCTGATCATCAACTGCACCTCGGACAAGGTGATTCGAATCATGCCTCCTCTCAACATACCCCTCAAGGCGGTCAAGGAAGGGCTGGATATCCTTGAGGCGATTCTCAGAGAAGAGGGGGCTTGACCTTGAAGATTCCGAACATAAATGCCCGTCATCTTCTCACGGTAACCGATCTCACGGGACCTGAGATAATCAGCCTGTTCCGGTTCACGGACCATCTCAAGAAGACCCTGCGGGAGGGGAAGGAGCACGCCTACCTGAAGGGGAAGATCCTGGCGATGATCTTCGAGAAGAGATCCACCCGCACCCGGGTCTCCTTCGAGGCGGGGATCATTCAGCTGGGGGGGCACGGCATCTTCCTCAGCAGCGACGATATACAGATCGGACGGGGGGAAACCATCGCCGATACGGCCCGGGTGCTTTCCCGTTACGTCAACGGGATCATGATACGGACCTATTCCCACGACATCATCGAGGAGTTGGCGGCCAATTCCGCCATATCGGTCATCAACGGCCTCACCGACACCTATCATCCCTGCCAGGCCCTGACGGATTTCTTCACCATCTACGAGAGGAAACGGGACCTGAAGGGAATCAAGCTTACCTACGTGGGGGACGGCAACAACATGGCCAACTCCCTGCTCCTGGGAGGTTCTCTTCTAGGAGTGGACGTGTCCGTAGCGGCACCGAAAGGGTATCAGCCTGAAAAAGAAATAGTGAGGAGATCGGAAGAGCTGGGCGCAATCTCCGGCGCCCGAATCGACGTGACCGACGACATAGACAGGGCCGTTGCGGAAGCCAACTATCTTTACACCGACGTCTGGGTGAGTATGGGCCAGGAACGGGAAGCCGCGGCCAAGAAGAAGGCCCTGAAGAAATACAAGATAACCGCCCGGATGCTGGCGAAATGCGCCCCGGGCTGTCTGGTGATGCACTGTCTGCCTGCCCACCGGGGAGAAGAGATCGACGACGATGTCATCGACTCCGACCGATCCATCGTCTTTGACCAGGCGGAAAACCGGCTCCATATGCAGAAGGCTCTGATGTCCGCCTTGCTGTCCCGATAGGCCCGCAGAACGGGACGAAATAGCGTTCCCTGTCCCATTGCGGAGGAAGGGTATATACACAAGCAGGATCGCAAAAGATAATATATTCGTCAAAGGAGCGCAACCATGAATGTTAAAAAGGTCGTTCTCGCATACTCCGGAGGTCTGGACACCTCCATCATAGTCAAGTGGCTGCTGGAAACCTACAACTGTGAGGTCATATGCTTTGCGGCGGACGTGGGACAGCAGGAGGAACTGGACGGTCTGGAGGAAAAAGCCCTGAAGACCGGCGCCAGCAAATGCTACATCGAGGACCTCAAGGAATCCTTCGCCCGGGATTACGTCTTCCAGGCGGTCAAGGCCAACGCCATCTACGAAAACCGGTATCTCCTCGGAACCTCCCTGGCCCGTCCCATCATCGCCCAGAAGCAGGTGGAGATAGCCCTGAGGGAAGGGGCCGACGCCGTCTGCCATGGTTCCACCGGCAAGGGGAATGATCAGGTCCGCTTCGAGATGGCCTTCATGGCGCTGGCACCGCAGCTGAAAATCATCGCCCCCTGGAGAATATGGGATCTCAATTCCCGTTCCCTTCTCTTCGATTACGCAGAGAAGCACAGCATCCCCGTCCCCGTCAGCAAGGATAAACCCTACAGCATGGACCGGAATCTCCTGCACATCTCCTATGAGGGGGGAATACTGGAAGACCCGTACCATGAACCCGATGAGACCATGTTCCTGCTGACCAAGTCCCCGGAAAAGGCGCCTGACAAGCCGACCTATGTGGAGATTGAATTCGAGGCGGGAAATCCGGTGGGCATAGACGGCAAGAGGATGGGCCCCGTGGATCTGATGGTGCATCTCAACACCCTTGCCGGGGCCAACGGCGTGGGACGCGTTGATATCGTGGAGAACCGGCTGGTGGGGATCAAATCCCGGGGTGTGTACGAAACACCTGCGGGCACTGTACTCCTGGCCGCCCACAGGGACCTCGAAGCCATAACCCTGGACCGGGATACTCAGCACCTGAAGGACCGCCTTTCCATCGAGTACGCCATTCTGGTGTACAACGGTCTCTGGTTCACCAAGAAGCGGGAATCACTGGACGCCTTCATCAACGAGACGCAGAAAAATGTTACAGGCACTGTAAGGGTCAAACTCTTCAAGGGGAGCTGCACGGTGGTTGGAAGGAAATCCCCGGTGACCCTGTATGAGCCCGACATTGCCACCTTCGACGCAAGCGATCTTTACGATCAGAAAGACGCTACGGGTTTCCTCAACATCTTCGGACTGCCCTCCCGGGTGGAATCCCTGCTGAAGAAGAAACAGGGCCGTTCCTGAGGATGCCGCATTAAGGGCAGGGAACATCCATCCCCTGCCCCGACAACCTTTCTGGAGAAAAGCGCCATGGAGCACCTCTTGAAAAAAATCGAGGAGTCCTACGCCAGAAGAACGGGCAATCCCTCGCTCCAGAAAAACTGCTGGGAACGGGTAACGGAAATACTGCCCCCCACCCTGGCAGCCGTCAGCAGCGATTCCCCCTACTCCTCAGGCATCATAGCTGAAAAATCGGGAGACCTGGGCATGGCCCTTCTCTGGATCGTCGAGGCGTCCCTCATCAGAGGCCTGCTGGGGGAGCTCATCAAGGAGGAACCCTCCGGGAGCCGCCTCAGGGGGATAGCCGAAAACATAGGACCGGAGCTCATAGGCGCTCTCGCCCATTCGGAAGACAAAGACGCCCCGCTTACCCTGACCGAGGAGGGCGGTCGCCTGCTTCTTTCGGGAAGGAAGAAATACATCACCGGGGGCAGTACCGCCGATTTCATTCTCATCACCGGCCGCGAAGTGGGAGAGGAGAAGATCAGCCGCATGGTCCTGATCCCCATCGGGATGCTCCCCCCTGTCGCCCTCCAGGAACTCTCCTTGAATACACTCGAGACGATAAGCCATGCTTCCCTCAACCTGGAAAGGTCCGGACTTCCTGCCCATTAC
>CALCJG010000148.1 GCA_937967705.1 uncultured Spirochaetia bacterium | reverse complement strand
GCAACAGAGGGAACCGGATACTGGAAACCCCCTCTGGCGTGCTCAACTCCATCGGGCTGGAAAATGTCGGATTGAACAGATTTCTTGAGGAAAAGCTGCCTTTCCTCAGGGCAAAAGGAGCAACGGTCATCCCCAATGTAGCCGGTCATTCCATCGAGGAGAATGCGGAACTCTGCAGGGTACTCTCGGACACGGAGGGTATTGCCGCTCTGGAGGTCAATGTATCCTGCCCCAATGTCAAGGAGGGGGGGATGGCTTTCGGAAGAGACCCCGGTGTTTTCAGCCGTCTCGTGGAGACCGTTCGCAAAGTAACCCGGGTTCCCCTCATCATAAAGCTCTCCCCCAATGTGACCGATGCGGGAGAATTCGCAAGGATAGCCGAGGATCTGGGGGCTGATGCGGTCTCGGCGGTCAACACATTCCTTGGAATGAAGATCGATATAAAGAGCCGGCGCCCTCATTTTCAGAACCGCGTTGCTGGTCTGAGCGGTCCCGCCATCAGACCGCTGGCGGTGAGGATAGTCTATGAAATATACGAGAGGGTCAGGATCCCCATTATAGGACTGGGGGGGATATCGACGTGGGAAGATGTTCTGGAGTTTCTGATGGCAGGAGCCTCCGCCGTATCCATCGGTACAATGAACATGATCGACCCGGGTTTTTGCGGGCGATGTGTGGATGATCTGCACAACTACTTACGTGATGAACGGATGGAGGATATCAGCAGGCTGGTGGGAACCGCTCACTAAAGATCCTCGAAGGAAAAGGAGACAATCATGAAATACTGGAACACCCGGCTCAGGGAAATGTCGGAATACATACCGGGGGAGCAGCCGGAAAACCTTGATGAGTATATCAAGCTCAATACGAACGAAAATCCCTTCCCCCCCTCCAAGAGTGTCCAGGAGGCACTGAAGGAGGCCTGTAATGAATCACTTCGAAGGTATCCCAACCCCACGACTGCAACCGTCAGGGATATCTTTGCAAGGGACAACGGCTTTCAGGCAGATAATGTTTTTGTGGGTAATGGCTCCGATGAGATATTCACCCTCATCTTCCGGGGATTCGTGGAACCGGAAGGCATTGCGGCATTTGCCTATCCCTCCTATTCTCTCTATTACACCCTGGCGGAGGCCAACGGAATCCGGTACGACAAGATCGATCTGGACAAAAACCTGGATCTTGACCTTTCGAAGTTTCTGAAAAAGAAGTATCAGCTTGTCATCATGGCAAATCCCAACAACCCGACGGGGATCGGCATAAAGAGGGGTGATGTCATCGAGTTCCTGAAAAAATTCGCCGGTCTCCTGGTGATTGACGAAGCCTATGTGGATTTTTACGGGGAAACGCTCCTGGACCTTGCCAAGAGCTATAACAACGTCATCGTAACCCGGTCCTTTTCCAAGTCCTATTCGCTGGCCGGGCTTCGGGTTGGCCTGGCCGCGGCGGACAAGGAAATCATCCGGGGATTTTTCAAACTGAAGGATTCCTACAATGTCAGCCGATTGGCGGAAGCCGGAGCCAGGGCTGCCCTGCTGGATAAGAAGGGTTTCAAGTACAATATAGAAATGCTGAGAAACAACAAGGAATACCTTGAGGAGAAACTCGATGAACTGGGTTTTCAAACCCTGCCCTCCAAGGCCAATTTTCTTTTTACGAAACATCCGGAGATAGAGGCCAAAACGCTTTACGAGGGCCTCAAAGAGGAAAAGATCCTTGTGAGATTCTTCCAGGGCCCCGTTCAGTCCGAATATCTCAGAATATCCGTAGGGACCATGATGGAAATCAAGGCTCTGGTTAAGGCCCTGATCAAGGTTACTGGAGCCTGATCACTTTACCGTTGGTGTCCGTAATAACATTGCGGTCTATAATTTCGCTCAGGGATAATTCCGTTTTTTCAAATCGGATGATATCTTTTTTGTCTACCCAGATATTGACGACTTCGGCTTCTCCATAGACCTTCCATCGAAGACCGATCACTATGCCCACCACATCATCTTCCGAGAAGATGGATTCGCAGGAAAAGACAACCTTTAGGAGTTCCGGAGTGTATTTCTTCAAAAGGGAAAGAGCCCGGTTTCCGTATTTGGACACGACCAGTTCCGAGTCGGGCTCAACATCGAGATCCAGCCCGAGATAAAGTTTGGATTTATCATGGGATTTCTTGTCATAATAGAAACCAATACTGTTTCGAACGATATGATACTTCTTCTCGTCGATGATCATCTTGGCAACGCCCCGCAGGTACTTATAATACCTCTTATGAAACACCACCCCGCTGGAGGTATACTGCTTTTGCTTAATGAGATACTGATCATAAGAGTCACCGCTTGATTCCGAATAAGCGAGGATGGTCTTTTCCCTTTCGCTCATGGTCCGGCACCCGATCAGGAACAGCACGGGGAGAATTACAAATATGAAGATTCTTGCAGTTTTCATAGAATTCAATCCATTTACCTTTTAATGATGCCGCCCTGCATCACAATGCTTATTGACTCAGCCCCGGCCAGGAAACAACGCCCCTCCCCTGCCCCGTGAGCCGTTCACAAATCCCGGGAATGCCTGATAATATGCCCCGCCTGAATTAATCTGTCAACCATTAGTTCACGATGAATCCTCCCTTTTGAAGCCTGAATTGCGAAAAAACCGCTCACGGGCCTACTATTTCTCCATTATACTTGACCTGCCGAAGCTCATCTGTTAATGAACATCGAGGTTTTAAATTCTAAAAAAAAACCGGAAGGTCTCGTATATGTTTCGTCGGCATTTATTCATCCTAATGCTTATCTTTCTCGGCTTTTGCTCGTCCCCGCCCCGGGAGGTTCTGTACGATCTCCCCGTACGCCAGTACAATCGTGTTACCACCGGGCTGGAAAATTTTCTGGAAACCGAAACCCTCAAATACAGGGGGAAGCGCCTGGCGCTTGTGACCAATCATTCCGGTGTGGATTTCCGGCTGAGGAGCAATATCGACCTGTTGAGGAATCGGGGGCTGGAGATCGTCCTGATCTTTTCTCCCGAGCATGGGTTATACGGATATAAAAACTTCTACGAGAAGGAGCGCTACAGCGTCGACAAAAAACAGAACCTTATCATCTATCATCTTCACAAGCTGAATAACCGATCGCTGAAAAAGCTCCTTAAAAACACGGATGCCGTCCTGTTCGATATTCAGGATATGGGGATGCGCTGCTATACATATATATCCGTTCTGAAATTCGTCATGGACACACTGAAGGGAAGCTCCATAGAACTGGTCGTCCTGGACAGACCTAATCCGCTGGGTTTCCTGGGTACTGATGGAGCCTATTTGAACAACAAGTTTTATTCCCGACACATAAGCTCCTTTCCCGCAACATTCATGTATGACATGACGATGGGCGAGGCAGCACTGTATTACAGGGGTGAATTAGTAAAGAATGTCAACCTCAGGGTCATCCCCATGAAGAATTATTCCCGGGATATGTACTATCATGAGACCATGCTTCCCTGGATCCCCCCTTCCCCCAATCTGCCCACCTATGAATCCTCAATAGCCTATTCCGCGATAGTGTACCTGGAAGGGGTCAACCTCTCCCTCGGCAGGGGAACTCCCAAACCCTTTGAATACATAGGGGCCCCATGGATCGATCCCATGAACTTCTGCAATCGGCTAAACGGGTTAAAACTGAAGAATTTCCGTTTTCGCCCCATTTACTTCAGTCCCACATTTTCGAAGTACCGAAACAGAAAATGCGGCGGCGTTCAGATCTTTTATACCGGAGGGAAATTCAGCCCAACAGAAGTGGCCTACCGGATCATCCAGCTGATGGAAAAACACTACATCGATTTGACCTGGGACAAGCACACAAGAAAAACCTACGATATCGACCACCTCTCCGGGAGCGATCTCTTCCGAAAGTTCATAATCAAGGGAAAGTCCTGGGAAGAGTACGCAGCGATGACAAGGGAGGATGCGGCCCAATTCGACAGACTCCGGAAAAAATATCTGCTTTACTGAGTTAAGGCCGGTTTTCGGTCGGAAGGAAGTCTTTTCAGCGCAATTGGTTCAGCGGCAGGGACAGCATCGCCGTGGTACTGTTGGCCGACACTATGGTGACAGAGCTTTCGGTATCCAGCCCCATATTTGCCAGGAAACTGTCGATCTTGGCATAACCCAGACCAAAGCCGGAATCGCTGGTGTCGATATTATTGATGAAAAACTCATATTCCCGCCCGATCTCCCGGTAGTGCCGGTATTCATCCCGTTTATCGTAGATGCGGTTGAGGTCATGAGTCATGATGGGGGCTGTATTGGTAACCTCGATATAGATGTAATCCTGATCAGCCTCCACCTTCATCAGGATACGTATGTTCTTTTCGCGGAGGTTTTTCCTGATCTTCATGAACTTCTTTAGATTTGTGATGATTCTCTTTTCCTCTTCCGTGTAGGTCCTGTCTTCGTCAAAGATCCTGTTTTTTATGGAAAGGTATTTCGATTCCTCGTTCAGGATTTCCCGTACTGTATCGGAGATATCCTCCTTAACGGCAATTTCGGAAGCGGATTGATCGTAAGCATCTCTGGATTTGATCATTTCAGAGAGCCGGGCCTCCACCTCCGCGGAAGAGATTCCATTCTCCCGAAGCAGTTTATCCCGGAGTTTATCGGCAATCAGGAGGAATTTATAATTGGCCTTGACGGCATTCTTGATGAGCTCATCGACACAGGCGAACACATCTTCGGCATATTCGCTGATCCCTGCCGCCTGAAAAAACTGCATGCCGATATCGATGATCTGCTGGCGTGCTTTTTTGCTGTAGATTTGAATGATCCCGGTTACTTTCTTTTTATCGCTCATTACCGTCTATAATATGCAAGATTATCGTTTTAACAACACCCATAAAAAATATCCCGATGGCGACTTCGTATATTAGGGATATTATCTGATTCCGGTTTTTTTCCGCAAGTCATTTCTTGCTGTTGCAGCCCGAACTCCCGGGTTTCTCAGGCATTGAGGAAATCCTTAAACTTCTGCAGTTTTTCCGGCAGTTTCCCCTCTTCGTTTTCATACTTTTTGAATTTCCGCTCGTAGGTTGTTGTCGTCCGGTTATGGACGTTTTTAAACCGGTTGGCGATCTCACTGAAAGCCGGCATGGTCTCCAGCTTGCTGCGTATCTCCTTCCGGAAGGGAATGTTCTTGTAGAAGATGTCCCTCACCACGGTGTTCAGCTTGGGGATGCCGTCCTTTTCATAGAGGACCCAGAGTATGTAATCGTCCGCAAACCGGTTTCGGTCATCCCTGATGGCCTTGAATTTTTCAGCCACTTTTTCCTTGGCTTCTATGGAGAGTTTGGAGTTCTTCTTATAAAACTGAACGTAATCCAGGTAGATGCCCGTCAGGCCGCCCTCCACAGGATCCCTCCACATACCTCCCTTGATGGAACGGTTCAGCTCATAGCGAAAGCAGGCAATGGTATGGGCAATGCTTCTGGTCAGGTCCCCCATGAAAAACACCGGCACCACGATTCGCCCCCGGGATTTCCGGTTTGTCCCGTCCAGTTCCTGCCAAAGCATGGTTTTACTTCCCAGGGCCGGTAAAAGGATGAAATTGGGTATTACCTCTTCCTGAATGATTTCTCTCGCATCTCCCAGCTTGACAACCGTCTCCCGGTAGAAAGCGGAAAAGTCTATGTTCCGCAACTCCTCGACAGTAGATTCCAGTCTCTTTTTGGAGACATGGAAATTAGCCGGGCTGGCCTTCATGGTCATGTTTGTCAGTATGGGAAAAGCCGTTGCCGTGGAGCCGGAACAGACCGATACCGTGGTGGCAATCCTGTGCTGAACCTCATAGAGGACTTTGTTAATGTGTTCATCGGCGCCGCCTATCGCCGCCCCCCCTTTCTTGTTCTTACCCTCCTCCCGAAGAAAAGCCTCGTAGGTAAGCCCCATTTCGCTGATACTGGGATTGATCTCACCGTTATAGATCCTCTCAAGAAATTCCTCTTCTATAAAGACGGGTAACCGCCCTTTCTCTTCCCTTTTCTGAGAAAGCTCGTGCAGCTCCTCGATCTGGGATTCGTCCATCAGGGAATCATCGAGGAAACCGAAATTGAGCATCAGGCGTACGGGGGGAGGCATGGAGGCATGGGATTTGCTTCGCACGAAAACCTGCCCGTACAGCTCCCAGTAGAAACGGGTTATCAGCCTGCGAATCTTTCTTCCCTCCGTCTCCGTGTCGAAGGGGTTCTTCATGTTGCGAAAATCATTGATCAGCTTGAGGAAGTTGGATTGAAACTCCTTGTCGCTGAGGGCAAACTCAAAGATCTGCTGCAGTGAATTTTTATAGAGTGGCAGAACGTTTCCTCCACGAGAGGCGTGCCGAGATCCCGCCGGAGTTTCCTCATCTGCTTCCGGGGCCTTTTTAGCATCACGCTGTTCCAGAAAAAACTTATGAAGCTTTTTAAAACCGGGATAGGCATCTATGAGGCTCTTGCCGGATATTTCCTGATAATAGGCATTTATCTTTACAGCGAGAGAAAGGAAATTTTTCAGGAAGTCTCCTGCCACCCGACCGCTGCTCTGCCAGTCGTTCAATCCCCCCTCATCAACCAGATAAGAAGACCAACTGCTCTCGCCGGCAAAGAGCTGATTCAATTCCTCTTCGATCTCATTGTAAATAGCCTCGATACGATCCAGCACCTTGATGAGACTGTCCGAAAGCGACTCGAACATGAAGACGGAGATCTCCGCATCCTCCATCATAACCGATTCCAGGGTACGTGAGTTGATCTTGAAAAACCGTTTGATGAAACCGATCAGCTTTACATCCACGAGGGCATCAAGAGGCAGCCCCGGGAAATTGTAGTTTTTCTTCAGAATGCTCCGGTTGTCGGCAATAAGGAACTTGGCATCGAAGCGGGCCGGGAAATCCCCCCCGTTCTCCACGAAGGTCTGATGGAGGGCTTCCGAGCGGTCCTGCAGCTTGTCCGCAGCGTTCCGAAGGGAGAGTTCCTTGTGCAGTATGGAGAGATTGTCGTTGATTCGTATGATATTCTGATAGATCTTTGTGTACTTTGAAGCATCAGACAAGGAGATCTCCAGTCTTTTGCAGAGATGCCCGAGGATATTCATGGCCAGAGACGAATCCTCCTGAGCAATCACCCGGAATCCGCCGTCCTTGATGCGGTACTTCGTTATATAGGAATCCTCCAGGGCACGAATGGACTTTTTATAGGGCTCCGTAAAAAGTATGCTCAATCCGGAAACCAGCGATTTCTCCTTGATGACCCCCACGCGCTTGCTTTTTGAAATGATGATCTCCGCATCAAGGCCGTTGAACTCTTCCGGTGCAGAGAGTATTTCCAGCGTCCCGCTATGGAGATAATGGATGAATTCCGGTTCCTGCCCCTGCAGAAGGAGAACCTCCCCTCGCCTCACAAGTTCTTTGCTTTTATCCGAACCGTCTCCCATCGATATCCGTTTTTCCCCATTCAGTCTGAATTTTTAATCTTTTCGAGGTATTCAT
>CALCJG010000147.1 GCA_937967705.1 uncultured Spirochaetia bacterium | reverse complement strand
CGGAGGGGGATATGGCGGCGCTTGCGGAGATCATTGCCGGGACGAGGGTACTCATACTGAGCGACGAGGTTTACGAGCACATCATCTTCGACGGGGCCGCCCATCAGAGCATGGCCCGTTACCCGGAGTTGGCCGGGCGCAGTTTCGTGGTGAGCTCCTTCGGCAAGACCTATCACACCACCGGCTGGAAGGTGGGATACTGCCTGGCCCCGGCCCTCCTGAGCGCTGAGTTCCGTAAAATCCATCAATACCTCACCTTCGCCACCAGCACACCGGTGCAGTACGCCTACGCGGATTTCCTTGACCGGAAGGAGAAATACCTCGGTCTGCCCGCCTTCTATCAGCAGAAACGCGATCTCTTCCTCTCCCTCCTGCAGGGCTCACGCTTCAAATGCCTGCCCAGCCGGGGCACCTACTTCCAGATGCTGGACTACTCCGATATCACCGGCGAGGCGGACGTGGATTTCGCCCGGCGCATGACGGCGGAGCACGGCGTGGCGGCCATCCCCCCGTCGGTTTTCTACCATGAGGGGGGCGACAACCGGGTGCTGCGTTTCTGTTTTGCCAAGCGGGAGGAGACCCTGAGAAAAGCGGCGGAGCGGTTATGCGCAATCTGAGGGTGGCGCTGATACAGGAGGAACTGGCCTGGCACGACCCGGAGGCCAACCGGACCCGCTTTGCCGGGCTCATCACCCCCCTTGAGGGAAAGGCGGACCTGATCGTCCTTCCGGAGATGTTCACCACGGGCTTTACCATGGAGCCCTCCGCCCTGGCCGAGACTATGGAAGGGGCCACGGCGGACTGGATGCGGCGGATGGCCCGGGAGACGGGGGCCGACCTTGCCGGGAGCGTTGTGATTCGGGAGGGGGAGCGCTTTTACAACCGCCTGCTCTGGGTTCGGCCGGGCGGAGAGGTACTCCATTACGACAAGCGCCATCTCTTCCGCATGGCGGGGGAGGAAAAGGTCTACAGCCCCGGCACGTTGCCTCTGACGGTGGAGCTGGAGGGCTGGCGCCTGCGGCCCTTCATCTGCTACGATCTGCGCTTTCCCGCCTGGGCGCGCTCCCGCGGCTTGGACTACGACGCGGCCGTCTTTACCGCCAACTGGCCCGCCCGGCGCTCGGAGCACTGGCGGACCCTGCTGAGGGCCCGGGCCGTGGAAAACCAGTGCTACGTGATCGGGGTCAACCGGGTGGGCACCGACGGCAACGGTGTGGCCTACAGCGGAGATTCGACGGTCATCGACTATGCCGGCAACATCCTCTTCGAGAAAAGCGGTTCCCCCTGCGTACACATCGCCGAGCTTTCCCTCGAGGGCCTTCGGGAATACCGGGAGGCCTTTCCCGCCTGGAAGGACGCGGACGATTTCCGCCTCGGGGGGTGAGTATTTGATGTTGTGACTCCTGTTAGATCGATGATTCTTTTATCTTGACAGAATGAATTATTTCGGAGACATGATTATTATGCCTTTAAAGGTTCGGGATCTTATCAAGATGATAGAAGAAGACGGATGGTATATCGTTGCCATTCGTGGAAGTCACAGACACTATAAGCATCCCGTAAAAACAGGGCGGGTCACCATAGCCGGAAAACTGTCGGATGATTTGGCGCCGGGTACGGAAAACAGTATATTAAAACAGGCGGGTTTAAAAAGACAATAGGAGAACAGGATGAATAAATTTCTAATAGTCATAGAAAAGGCGGGTAGTAATTATTCTGCCTATTCCCCCGATTTGCCGGGATGTATTGCCACGGGGAAAACGGTTGAGGAAGTGGAGAAAAATATGTATGAAGCCATGGAACTGCACATTGAAGGGATGAGGCAGGACAATATCCCCCTTCCGCAGTCAAAGGCTATAGCCGAGTACCTGGTTGTGCGTTGAGTTTCCCTTCCCCTGAAGAATCCTCTCATTCGAAAAAATCTTAAAACCACAAAAATTATTTGTCCGAAAAGAGCCCATTTACGCACTAATAGGCGGAGGAAAGCGGGCCCCGGCGTGCCGGTATGGTGGGCAAAATAAGGTTGATAGATAGTCCTGCCCACACTGAGCCTCCCCCCTACCGCAAATCCCTGTGATACTCCTGCAGCGGCTTGACCGCGATGTCCCCCCGGCGGCGGGCCATGATGCCCTTGGCCGCCGACAGGGCCGCCGCGATGGTGGTGCTGTAGGGGATCTTGTAGCCGATGGCGGCC
>CALCJG010000146.1 GCA_937967705.1 uncultured Spirochaetia bacterium | reverse complement strand
CTGTACGCCGCTGAGGGAAGGCCCCGCATCCCTTCGCCCGGAAAAGGACTCTATCCCCGAGAGAGCCAGATAGTTTATATCGTGCCCGGCCCGCCGGGCATAGCTGCCGGTCTGTCCGTAACCGGTCAGGGAGCAGTAAATCAGGCCGGGACTCTGGAGTTTCAGATCCTCGTAGCCCAGCCCCATACGGTCCATCACGCCGGGACGAAACTGTTCAATGACGATATCATACTCCCCCGCGAGGCGAAAGATGATCTCCCGGGATTTCTCATCCCTGAGGTTCAGAGCCAGGGATTTTTTTCCACGGTTGAGATGGGCATAGGCGGCGGAGATCCCGTCCACGTGAGGCGGAACCAGGCGCATAAGGTCGGGATTGAGGGGGTTCTCCACCTTGATGATCTCGGCCCCGAGGTCAGCCAGGACCATCGTGCCGAAGGGGCCCGGCAGCAGGTAGGTAAAATCCAGGATTTTCATCCCCTTCAGTGGTTTTTCCATATTTCCGCACCTCGGCAGAGAGGGTTTCCATGTACAGAGCCTGTCCTTTCATGAAAATCTCATTCCCGTCTTAATAAAACAACAACAAAACCGAATCAGAGCGCCTGACCCGCTCATTTTTTCCTGCGATGACAATAAATGAATGGACAAACGCCGGTCTTTTGAGCACACTCAAAGAACATTACACTATAATGGGGTGATTATGCAGCCCGACAAGCTCGTTAATCAATTCAGGAAATACGGCTCCGCCGTTATCCTTTTTAACATACTCGTCATCTATATCATCCTTACCCTTGCCTTTCCGGCGTTCTCGGACCGACGGCTGCTCATCCTCTTTCCCGCGATGGTGGTTTTCTGCTTCCTCACCCTGTTCCTCTGGTATGTACGCATCGTCAAAGGGATCATGGGGCTTATCCTCGACCCTTCGCCGGAGTCCCGGAAGAAACTCGAACAGAGGCTCAGGACGACTCCCACACAGACTCTCTATCTGAACATAGTTATACTCGTGGTGTTCTACACACCCATCCTCATTGCCATGTACTTCTTCCTGGGTTATACTAATCTCTATTATCACTTCTTCATTCTTTCCATAAACATCTTTGTCTTCATCTACCTGGGATATAACTCCATGATCGTCTGGTACACCCGGACCTATCCCCTGGGTCGATTCGGCATACCCGTGGCTATACAGAGCCTGGGCAGCAAGATCATCAGCCTGGTGGTCCCCACGGTGCTCCTGGCCTCGGTGGGCATATCAGGCGCTCTCTATTATATCAACGTCAAGAGCGTGAGGGACCTCATCGACGAGAGGGTTCTGGACAGCCTTTATAACGCAGCGGAAACGACCGTGGAAAATCCCGATTATTCCCGCATCGGAGAAAGCTGCAGAAGCATCCGGGAATACAGGGGGGCGATTTTCGTCATCAATAAATCCGGCCTCGTCGAGTTCTCATCCTCCGGGGAAGGGAAAGGGCAGAATATCTCCTCCCTCATAGTTCCAGGACACCAGTCGGAGCACCTCAGGCAGGAAACAGTGAAAAATCTTTCAGGACCGGGACAAACCGATTCCCGGCACTTCATCGGGGTTTACAGTGAAAGGAAGTCCGTTTTCTTCATGAAAAAATGCAAGACCAGGGACCAGTGGTTGATTTTCATCTTCGAAGAGGAACAGCTTTACGGCCAGTTCTACCTGAGTCTGTTCCTGCAGACCTGTTGTCTCTTCCTCGTCAATCTCCTGATCGCCCTGTTCGTCTACCGAAAACTTAGGAAGATATCCTCCTCCGTTCAGCGCATCATGCCGGTTCTCTCCCGGATAGCCGGTGGCGACCTGACACAGGACATCACCCTGACAAAAACCCGGGATGTCCTGGAGGATTTCACAAGAACCTTTGCCAGCTTCAGGAACAAGGTAAAAGACTTCCTGACGACGTCCAGCGAACTGGCCAATCACGTTTACCGGGAGGCGGAGGACATCATCAATTCAGGGAACTACATCAGGGATGCCTCGGCAACCAACGCCTCCATGCTGGACAATTCCACAAGGAGGGTCATGCAGATCACGGACTCCCTCTCCGAAATCACCATGAACTCCGAGACCCAGGACAAAAGCATCAACCAGCTCGACAGCTCCGTCGTGACCCTCAACAAATCCATGAGCCTCCTCTCCAACGACGCGGGAAACGTCATCAAGGCCATGGGATCGGTGGAGACCAATGCACAGAAAGGCGCCACCCTGGTCGATACGGCCTTCACGGGCATGCAGAAAACAGAGACCCTCTACTCGGGCATCCAGAACGTCATCCAACTCATCTCCGACATAGCGGAGCAGGTCAACCTCCTTTCGCTTAACGCCTCCATAGAAGCCGCCCGGGCGGGGGAATCCGGGCGAGGATTCGCCGTGGTTGCCGAAGAGATTTCCAAGCTGGCCGACAGGACGGGATCGAACGTAAACGAGATCACGAAGCTCATCACGGAGGGAAACAAGGAGGTGAGCCAGACGATGTCGGTGATTACCGAGATGAAAGATTCCTACGGTATCATCATGAACGACATAGAAATGACGGGACTCATGATATCCGGTTTCATAGACATGATCAACACGCGCGTGGGGGAGATCAACAAGATCAAGGACAGCA
>CALCJG010000145.1 GCA_937967705.1 uncultured Spirochaetia bacterium | reverse complement strand
AGCCTGAGGAAGCGCGCATGTATATCGTCGGAACATCGGGGCATATCGATCACGGCAAGACCTCCCTCATAAGGGCCCTGACCGGGATCGACTGCGACAGGCTTCCGGAGGAGAAGGCCCGGGAGATGACCATCGACATCGGCTTTGCCCAGATCGACTACCCCCGTTTCGGAACCGTCAGCATCATCGACGTGCCGGGCCACGAGCGATTCATCCGCAACATGGTGGTGGGCGCCTGGGGGATAGACCTGGCCCTCCTGGTCATTGCCGTGGACGACGGATGGATGCCCCAGACGGAGGATCACTTCCGCGTGCTGCAGCTGCTGGGGGTGGAGCGGATCATCGCCGTCCTCAACAAGACCGACCTGGCGGACGAGGAGATGATCGAGATGGTTTCCCTGGAGGTGCGTGAACGGCTGGCGGGAACTCCCTACGAGGGGTGTGATCTGATCCGCGTCTCTTCCAGAACCGGCGAGGGGATCGAAGATCTGAGGGAGGCGATCGTTGTCAACCTCCGCAGGCTCGCGCGGGCGTCCGACGCCCAGAAGCCCTATCTCTTCGTGGACCGTGTCTTCGTTTCCAAGGGTTATGGTACGGTGATAACCGGCACTCTGAAAAACGGCCGTTTCCACGAGGACGATCAGGTGTTCCTCCTTCCCCTGAACCGTGAGGTGCGGATCAAGAAGATCGAGAGCCATCATCAGGAAGCTCCGGAGGGGACCCCCTCGCAGCGAACTGCCCTCAACCTGGCGGGGATTTCCGCAGAGGAGGTTGGCCGGGGCTACATCGTAGCGCGGGACAATTTCTTTACTCCTTCAGGGGATCTTATCGTGAGGGTGCAGCTTCTGGAGAAGAAGGGAGAGATCAAGAACAATCTCGGGATCGAGCTGCTTGTCGGAACCTACGGGCTCAAGGCCAGGCTGATACTCCTCTCCGGCGAGAGGCCGGAGGATTTCATCTTCACGGCCCGTCTGCGTCTCGACGAGCCCTGGTGGTTCTATCCCGGGGAGCCCTTTATAATCACCCATCCGGGGGGTTACCGCATCATCGGCGGCGGGAAGGTTCTGATGGCCGGATACGATCCCGCAAGGAAGAAGATCATCAGGGCCCATCTGGCCCGGTTCGGAAACTTCGACCTCCGGGAGATCATGGTATTCAACCTGAATTGCCGGGGATATCTCCGGGAGGAGGATCTCTTCCGCATGTTTCCCGATCCCCTGCGCACCCTGCAGAAGACCGCGGCGCTGCTCCTGGAGGAGGGCACGGCGGTGCGTTCGGGAGAGTACCTCCTGAGTACGGAATTTCACGGGGAACTGCGGGAGCGGATGGCGAAGGTCATCGGTGCCGGAGTGGGGCTCAACCTCCGGGAGATCGCCGACGCCAGCGGTGCGGATCAGGAGATCGCCCGCATCCTCATGCCCGGCGTCCTGGCCGGGGGCAAGATCCTGGAGAAGGACGGCCGATACTTTGCTGGGGATTCCATAACCGAGGAGACCCTGAGCGGTCCCAAGAAGAAGGCCCTGAAAACGCTTCTCGAGAAGGAGGGGGAGGGGATGGAGATGAGCGCCGTAAAAGAGGACTCTCTGAAAAATGACCTTCGGGACCTGGTCAGGCTGGGTTTCCTCATCAGCCTGGACGGCAACATCCTCTATCACCGGGAAATTTATGAGGATATGAAACAACGCGTCATGGCCCTCTTCGGCGAACGGGACAGGATCAGCGTTCCCGAGGCCAAGGAGGCTACGACCCTGTCCCGGAAGTATATCATCCCCCTGCTCAACCGCATGGAAACTGAAGGCCTGATCAAGCGTATCGGCGATTTCCGGATGAAGGCCTGAATCGCCCCCGCAGACCCGCCTTTTGCCCCTTTTGAACCCCTCAGGGAGAAGGGAGAATAAAAATGCCCCTGGATCGGGACAATACTAAAGAATATATTATTGACTTTCTCATCCTATGGTAGAATAATGATTGTAGGATATAATAATTTTAATGATAAACGGTAAGGCATATGGGTCTATTTACGCCAAATATAGATAAGCTGGTCGACAATAACGATATCGAGGGTCTTGTAAAGCTGCTGAAGCACCGCAAACCGGGTGTGCGCCTGAACGCGCTGCTGGCCCTGGCCAGGAGCCGGGAGGAGAACGTAATACAGAAGCTGAAGACCCTGTTAAACGATCCCGATCCCAAGGTCCGGGCGGTGGCTACCCTGAAGTTCGGGGAGCTGGGCGACAAGAGCATCATAGAAAATATGCGGACCATTATCCTCTCGGGGACGCAGCGGGAGAAGATAGAGGCCCTGCGTGTGATTGCCGGCCGGGGAGTCATCAGGGATGATGACATCTCCCAGCTGATCTTTCTGGCCCTCAACGACAACAAAATGATCATCCGCATCGAGGCCATGCGCACCATGGGAGCCATCAAGGACAAATACTCAGTCAAGCATCTGGTGGACAAACTGGATGACCGCAGTTCCCAGGTCAGGACCGAAGCGGTCAAGGCCCTGGGGGAGATCGCCGATCCGGGTTCCGTGGACGCACTGATAGGCTCCCTCATTGACAACAGCGTGGACGTGCGCAAGGCCGCCCACGATGCCCTGAAAGCCATTGGGACCGAAAAGGCCGTCAACGCCATAAGCGACGCTCCCTTCATGCTCCTGGTCAAGAGAATGACCGAGGGGGAAGCCGTGCGCAGGGAGACGGTCAAGCAGATCGGCAACCACAAGATTCGCGAAGGCCTGCCCCTCCTGATGAAGGCCTGTACCGACGAGTACAAGAACATCCGGCTGGAATCCGCACGGTCCATTGGTATCATGCGGGACAAGGGCGGTCTGGACAGCGTGCTCAAGCTGCTGGATGATCCCTACTACGATGTCCGCATCGAGGTAGTCCGGGCACTGGAGAAAATCTTCGATCCCCGTTCCCTGAGCGGCATAGAGAAAGCCATGAAGGACAACAATAAAAACGTCCGCCAGGAGGCGGAACGATCCTACTACTCCCTGAAAAACCGTCTGGAACGGGCTTCGGATCTGGGCTGACGGCATCCGCCCGCAGGGCATTCCCTCTCGATGATCCTGGGTTTCGACATCGGCAATACCAATACCTTGATGGGCCTCTACGAAGGAGCGGGGGCAGTGCCCCGCGCGACCTACCGATTCCGAACGGAACGATCCGTTACCACCGACGAGCTGGGCCTTATGGTTTCCGGCTTTCTCAGGCTGTCCCAGGACAACGGAGGGGTCCTGCCCCCCGTGGAAGGGCTGGCCTTCTCCAGCGTCGTGCCGGAAGTCAACGGCGTCTATCACCGCATGAGCAGAAAGTTTTTTCGCCGGGACGCCCTGGAGATCACGGGCCGGTCGAGGCTGAGCATCGCGCTGAATTATGACAACCCGGATCAGCTGGGGGCGGACCGCATCGTTAATGCCGAGGCGGCCTGCCGGGAGTACGGGGGCGATTGTCTCATCATCGACCTGGGTACGGCGGTAACCTACTGCGTCCTGCTGGATGGGAGCCGGTTCGACGGAGGCATTATAGGGCCCGGGGCCGGTACCGCCATCGAGGCCCTGGCCGGGAAGACCTCCAAGCTGATGCGTGTCTCCTTTCAAAAACCGCCGTCCCTGATTGCCCGCAATACCGTGGATGCCATCACCTCCGGTTTTTTTTACGGCTGGGTTTCCATGGTGGAGGGGATGATCCGAAGGATTAACGAATTTTATCAAAGGAACTTTTTTATTCTTATTACAGGGGGATTTTGCGATATAATCGGTGATAATATCGCCATTGAAAACACTGTGGATCCCCTTCTCACCATGAAAGGAATCCGGTATATCTACGATCTGAACAGGGAATAGGCTTGAATTCAGAGATTTCTTCCCCCTCCTGCCACACGGGAGGTCTGGAAAACAGCTCCTGTCTTTCAACACATCGGTCTCTCTCCGGGGGAGTGATCAGGGCATGATCAGGCTTTGCACCCGGCTTCGTTTTGCGCTCCTGGTTTTTGTTATGCTGGGGGGGGCTTTAAAGGCGGGTCCGGTCCTGACTCATGGTCGAAGCAAACCCCTCATCGCAGGCATCAACAGGGATTATCCTCCCTTCGAATTCATCAACAGCCGGGGCGAACCCGACGGCTTCGACGTGGAACTGGTACAGGCGGTTGCCGCCGCATCGGGACTTGAGATCAGGTTCCGGCCGGATGTCTGGAGCTCCGTCAGGGATTCCCTGGCCTCAGGGAAGGCGGATCTGCTGGCGGGCATGCTCTATTCCCGGCAGCGGGCCGGGAAGTTCGACTTCTCTCTACCCCATACTCTGGTGAACTACTCCCTTTTCTTCCGCTCCGGTGATAAAATCCTGCGGGACGAGAAGGACCTGAAGGGGAAGCGTATACTGGTGGAGCGGGACAGCCTCATGCACGATTACATGCGGCAGAGGGAATTTCCCTCTGAGCTGATTCCGGTGGACAGCGAGCCGGAAGCCCTTCGCCTTCTCTCATCGGGTTCGCAGGATGGAGCCATCGCCCCCTATATCTACGGCCGCTACATCGTGCGGACCAGCAAACTGGAAAACATAGACACCTCCGGCGTCCCCCTGAAAACACTGGAGCTCTGTTTCGCGGTGCGGAAGGGGGATAAAAAGCTTCTCAGCCTCCTGAATGACGGGCTGAGCGCCGTTAAGGCCTCGGGACGGTACCGGCAGATATACGACAAGTGGTTCGGTGTCCTGGAGCCCCGGGGGATGTCCTCAGGGACCGTGCAGAAGTATCTCCTCATCGTGGTTATCCCCCTCCTGACCCTGATCTTTTTCGGAGCTCTCTGGACGTGGTCTCTCAGGAAACAGGTCAGGGCCAGAACGGAGGAGATTGGTAATGAGCTGGTGATCAAGCGGAAGATAGAGGCAACCCTGCGCCACAGACTGGAACTGGAAAACCTGATCACGGGGATATCCACCCGCTTTATCAGCCTGCCGGCGGATAAAATACCCCTGGCCATGGAGCAGGCGCTTCAGGAGCTGGGGCGGTTCATGGGCATACAGCGAAGCTATCTCTTTGTTCTCAATGACGCGAAGGATATGGTAGAGGACGTCCTGGAGTGGTGCGAGGAGGGTGTCCGGCGGGTGCTCGGGGATTTTAAGGGTACCCCCTTCAATCAGTATCCCTGGTTCAATGAGCGGATTCTGCATCAATTGGTGGTGCATATCCCCTGTGTTAAAGACCTCCCCGAGGAGGCTGCCAAGGAAAGGGATGTGTGGAACCGCGAGGGGGTCCAGTCCCTCCTTTGCGTACCCATCGTCTATACCGGCTGTCTCAGGGGATTCATCGGTTTCGACAGTATTCGCAGGGAAATGTTCTGGGACGAGCAGGATATACGACTTCTCCGGATGATGGGGGACGTTCTCTCCGCGGCGCTGGCGAGGAAAAAATCCGAGGAGGTCCTCTTTACGGAGAAGGAGAGGCTGGCGGTAACCCTGAGGTCCATCGCCGACGGGGTGATCGCCACGGATACTGCGGGCCGGATCGTTCTCTTCAACAGGGCCGCAGAGAAAATAACCGGATGGAAGGCCGACGAGGCGGTGGGCCGTCCGCTGGGTGAGGTCTATTATGTCGTTCGGGAAGGGGCCCGGCGGCAGGGTTCTTATGCGGGGATCGGCGATCCCGGAGAGGGTTTCCTCCCAGCCGGATCTTCCATCAATTCCCTGCTGGTGAGCCGAACAGGAGAGGAAAAGATCGTCAATGATATTGCAGCGCCGATACTGGATTCTTCCTCCCGCATCGTGGGTGTCGTTCTGGTCTTTACGGACATCACCGAGGACAGAAGAATCGATGAGGAGATACAGAAGGCCCAGCGTCTGGAATCCATCGGGCTCCTGGCGGGGGGGATCGCTCATGACTTCAATAATTTCCTTACCATCATCCTGGGCAACATCTCACTGGCAAAGAAATACTTCGGGGAGACCGATGATCTCTACCGGCTTCTCAGCAGCGCGGAAAAGGCGACCCTGCGCTCCCGGGACCTGACCAGACAGCTCCTCACCTTTTCCAAGGGAGGAACCCCCATGAAACACATCGCCTCCATTAACGAGGTGATAGATGAGTCGGTCCGGTTTGCCATGGCGGGGTCCAGCATAAAATGCGATATCCAGGTTCCCGATGATCTCTGGCCCGTGGAGATCGACACCGGCCAGATGGACCAGGTCATTCAGAACCTGATCATCAACGCGACTCAGGCCATGCCTGAAGGAGGAAGCATCCGCATCAGGGGGGAAAACCAGATCCTCCCGGCGGATAACCCCCTCTGCATGCCCGGAGGTAAATATGTCCGGGTCCAGGTGGAAGATGAAGGAAAAGGGATAGAACCAGCATTGTTGAACAAAATATTCGACCCCTATTTCACCACCAAGAACAAAGGCAGCGGACTGGGGCTTACCACTGCCTATTCCATTGTAAAGCAGCATGAAGGTTTCCTCTTCGTTGATTCTGAGGTGGAAAGGGGATCTGTCTTTACGATCTATCTCCCGGCATCCCGGGAAACCGTTCTCGTGCCTTCTTCGTTGGAGGAAAAGGATCTGCGGGACGGTGCCGGCGGCAGGATTCTGCTCATGGATGACGATGAGAATATCCGTAAGATCACGCGGATGCTCCTGGAAAACCTCGGATACCGGATAACCACAACGGCGGACGGAGCCGGGGCCCTTGAGCTTTATCATCGGGCCCGGGAAGAGGGGGATCCCTTCGATGCGGTCATCATGGACCTGACGGTACCCGGCGGGATGGGGGGCAAGGAGTGCATTAAAAGACTTCTGGTCTACGACCCCGGAGCCCGGGCTATCGTTGTCAGCGGTTATTCCAATGATCCCATCATGGCGGATTACGGCAAGTACGGCTTCCGGGCCGTGGTGCCCAAGCCTTTCAAGGTGCATGACCTGGCTCTGACCATAAACCGAGTCATCAAAGGGGAAGGGTAGACGGCCGGAAGGCCAGATAATTTGTTGCAAATTTCCGGATTTTAGTGTATATTAAAATATTAATCTTCTACCCCGCTTTTGAGGCAAGGGGTCGTCTTCCCGGAAAAGGGAGCGGGAAAAGAGCGGGAGTTCTTCCGGGAAGAGGTGATTTTTTTATTTGCTATCATGAGAGGGGGAGAATATTGTCGCTGAAAACAGAATCAGGAGGATCCCATGTGGGATTATACAGATAAAGTAAAAACCCTCTATATGAAACCGAAGAATGTAGGGGTCATTGAAGACGCCAATGCGGTGGGGGAAGTGGGAAGCATCGTCTGCGGTGATGCCCTGACCCTCTATTTGAAGATTGAAGGGGAGCGCATCGTGGATGCCAAGTTTCAGACCTTCGGATGCGGGAGTGCCATAGCATCCTCATCGGCTCTGACGGAAATGATCATCGGAAAGACCGTGGAGGAGGCTGAAAAAATCACTAACCGGGATATCGTTGAATATCTGGGAGGGTTGCCCGAACAGAAAATGCACTGTTCCGTCATGGGACGGGAGGCTCTGGACAAGGCCCTGGCCAACTGGCGCGGGGAGACGATAGAGGAGCATGAGGACGTGGAGGGGGAGATCGTATGCCATTGCTTTGGCGTGACGGACAAGCTCATCCGCAAAGTCATCCGGGAGAATCGCCTGGATACGGTGGAGGAGGTTACGAACTACACCAAGGCGGGCGGCGCCTGTGGCTCCTGCATCGAGAAGATTGAGATTATCCTGGATGAAGAGCTGAAGGAGCAAAGAGAGCATCCCGCCCCTCTCCATCAGGTGAAGGAACCCCTGACCAATATCAGGCGTCTGGAAATGGTCAAGGAGACCATAGAGAACGTCATAAGACCCGTACTGCAGAAGGACGGGGGCGACATCCAGCTGATCGATATCGACGGGAGGAAGGTCATTGTGGGTCTGCGCGGAGCCTGCTCCCAGTGTGTGATCTCCGATGTGACCCTCAAGAATCTGGTTCAGGAGAAGCTTCGGGAGTTCGTGGAGGAAGACATAGAGGTTGTTGAGCGGAGATAGGAGAGAGACCATGGACAAGCTGATATACCTGGACAATAACGCCACGACCAGGATCGATCCCCTGGTCCTCGAGGAGATGATGCCCTTTCTCACTGAACGATACGGGAATCCCTCCAGCATGCACGATTTCGGCGGAGACGTAGGCGCCGATGTGGAACGGGCCCGGGATCGGGTGCGACGGTTTCTCGGAGCTGAGAACGATTACGAGATCGTTTTTACCTCCTGCGGAACGGAGAGCGACAACATGGCCATCGCCGGAACGGTTTCCTACTATACCGATAAGAAGCATATTATTACATCCCGGGTGGAGCACCCCGCGGTTCTCAATCTTTTCAAGAAATATGAACGGGAGGGGTACAGGGTCACCTATGTTCCTGTGGACCGGCAGGGTCACCTGGATCTGGATTTTCTGAAAAGGGCGGTGGATGAGGATACGGCCCTGGTGTCTATCATGTATGCCAACAATGAAACCGGCATGATACACCCTGTGGAGGAGATCGGCGCCTATCTGAGGGAAAGGAAGGTTCCCTTCCATGTGGATGGTGTCCAGGCGGCGGGAAAAATTCCTATCGACGTGAAGAAAATCAACTGTGATCTTTTCACCATCTCGGGTCATAAGTTTCATGCCCCCAAGGGGATCGGGGCCCTCTATGTGCGCCGCGGTACGCGCCTGCGCCCCCTCATGTACGGGGGACATCAGGAGCGAACCCGGAGGCCCGGTACGGAGAATGTGGCGGGGATAGTAGGCATGGGCAAGGCCGCGGATCTGGCGATGGCGCATCTGCCCGGGGAGGGACGAATCGCATTGTTGAGGGACCGGCTGGAGGAAGGTATCCTGAAGCGCTTTAACAATGTCAGTCTCAACGGGAGCCGGGAGAAGCGTGTGCCGAACACCACCAATGTCGGATTCGAATTCATAGAGGGGGAGGCCATACTGCTCTATCTCAATGAAAAGGGGATTGCGGCCTCCTCGGGGTCCGCCTGTTCTTCCGGGTCCCTGGAACCCTCTCATGTCCTTCGGGCCATGGGGGTGCCCTTCACCTCGGCTCACGGATCCATCCGTTTCAGCCTCAGCAGGTTTACGAAGGAAGAGGATGTCGATTACACCCTCGAAGTCCTGCCTCAGATCGTGGATAGACTCCTGGAGATATCCCCCTTCTGGGACAATGAAAAGAAGTGCGGAAAGCCCATGGCGGTCTGAAGGTTTTTTTAGTAGAAAAACTGATTTTATCTCCATAATTGCCTTGATTTTCCTGATCATATTCGCGAGCATTGTTAAAAATAGTTCTGGTGAGCCGAAGGAGGGAATTGTCGGGGGCATTTCCATCTGATTACCGGCGGAAATCTCATGACAAATCCTGTTCCTGGGTCGTGATCAAATTTCAAGGCGGGAAGGGGTACTATGGGGATTTTAAAGAGAAATGAGGAGACACTTCAGGAGACCAGGCTCGAAAAATCGAAAATCTTTTCCGAAACCATCATAGCCAATAACCGGCGCCTGATTGTTGCCTTCCTGGTCATTTTTCTGCTGGCCAATGTGGCCGTTACCCTGATCAAGGTTTTGGGCGTCGGCTCCCAATATCTGACCTACACCGATATCATCCTGGAATTCGTCATAGCCAGCGCCATCATCACCCTTACCATACTGCTTTCCCGCCGGCTCAAGGGCACCATAGCCTCGGGCTATGTCACCATCATCGGGGTGGTTTTCTCTCTCCTGGTGTTTCAGTACGCCTTCTCCGGAGCCCCGGAGCTTTTTGCTGCAGCTTACATCACCATGGCCCTGAGCGTCTTCTATTTTAACACGCGCATTACCATCTTTACCCTGCTTCTGGTCATGGCAACGCAGACCGCCGTCTACCTGCTCAACCCCGAGCTGCTCCCCAAGGGGGCTACGAGCAACACCCTTGTGAGATATATCTGTTTTCTCATGGTGGGGATCGGGGCCTCGGCGGGGGCTGGTGCCACCCGGCATCTCCTGAAGCTGGCGATTGATAAACAGAACGAGGCCTCGGGGAACCTCGGTAATCTGCGTCAGCTGGCCAAGGCCCTCATGGAATCGGTATCGGTGCTGAAAAACCGGAGCCACGACCAGGACAATATCACCCTTCAGATGAACGATATATCGCAGCATCAGGCCTCCGCACTGGAGGAAATATCCGCCTCCCTCGAGGAGCTGACGGCCAATTCCGAATCCATCAGCAAGATCGCCCGCTCCCTCTATGAGGAGCTGGAAATCACCGTCTCTTCCGTCAACGACCTGAAGTCGGTCAATGACAAGGTACAGGAGAGCTCCGTCAACATCAACAACACCCTCACAGAGGTTACGGAGTTTTCGAACATATCGGCATCCCACATTCAGATGACCAAGGAGAAGTTCGACACGGTCAAAAGCAAGAGCAGCGATATGTCTGCCTTCGTTCAGGTGATCAACGATATAGCAGATCAGGTCAACCTTCTCTCCCTCAATGCGGCCATTGAGGCGGCACGGGCCGGAGAATCGGGCCGGGGATTTGCGGTTGTTGCCGATGAGATATCCAAGCTGGCGGACGCCACCACTCAGAACTCAAAGGAGATAGAGAAGATCATCAAGGAAAACCAGTCTCTCATCGATCAGAGCAACAGCCAGATATCCCAGACGGCCGAAATGATGAACAAACTCGGAGGAGCCATCGCCCGCATCAAGGACGAGATCATAGCGGTGGGTAACCTGATCAGTGATATTGATGTTACCATAAAAACCATAAGGAACCTGAACCTCAAGATCCACGAATCCAGCAAGACCATCGAAAACGCCACGGCTGAACAGAAGCTGGCCACTGATGAATCGAGCCAGACAACGGCGGATATCGCCAAATCCGCCCAGGATATCGTGGTGCTCTCGACCAAGATAGCGGACTCCACCAGGACGATCAGCGGTCTCTCCGACGAGCTCAATGCCATGACCGGTGACATGATCAGGGAATAGACGCCGATAGTGGCGAAACCCGAAGATTTTACACTGCTGTAACAATCCGCCCTCCACAGGACATCCCGCTTGCTTCTTGAGCTATCTGCGCAGACGTACATGCGCCATGCCGTATAACTGTCCAGCCCGCAGGTGATGGCAGGGAACCGGGTAAAAAATGTATCAGAGGAATACAAAGATGTTTCCGCCGTGTTAAATATATCCCCTTTGCCGTCCCCATGCCGCTTCAAAAATTGACAATCACTCCCGGCGTTCTATAATGCTTTCATCATCAGGGAAAAATTCCGGAAAGAGGGATGCGGTCCCTGAGGGAAAATCAGAAAAAACCCTTTGTTACGAGGAGGTAAAATTTAATGATTAAAAGATTGGTTCCTGTTTTTGCAATTCTATTATCAGCTCTGCCTGCGGGCCTCATGGCTCAGAGCGCCCCGGTATCGGCACCGGCTGCTCCGACCGTGAATGCAGGAGATACGGCCTGGATGCTTATTGCAACGGCGCTGGTTTTTCTCATGACCCCGGGGCTCGCGTTCTTCTACGGGGGGCTGGTGCGCCGTAAAAACGTGCTCTCCATCATGATGCAGTGTTTTGTGCTTGTGTGTGTCATGTCCCTTCTATGGGTGCTCTTCGGTTACAGCCTCGCCTTCGGGCCCAGCCGCGGAGGAATCATCGGCGGCTTTGAGTGGATCGGGCTGGCAGGAGTTGGAGTGGCGCCCAACGCAACATATTCCGCCACGATACCCCATCAGCTCTTTATGAGATCGGAAGAGCGTCGTGGAGGGAAAGAGTGTAGATCTCGGTGGTCGCCGT
>CALCJG010000144.1 GCA_937967705.1 uncultured Spirochaetia bacterium | reverse complement strand
GTCGACCGTCACCCCGACGAGGAGATATCCCTTCACCTCCGCCGCCTGTAGGGGAGCACTCATCACCGTCCCGCACATCAGCAGAACCGCCGCCAGAAAGACCGTCCTCCGGAATGATCCTTTCCCCCTTAATCCTGCCATCTCTCTACCTCCCTGTTTCCGCACCGCTCCTCAGCGGTACTCCATCTGCCGGCGAACCGTACCCGCCGGAAGTCTCAACCGGAACACCTCCGGTTCCAGAGTCCCGTTCAGCTGGACGTTGTCGTAATAAGTGGTATTCCTCACGGTGCCTTCATTGCTCCGGGCATAGACGTCTATCCGGCAGGGGAAGGGAATGCCGCCGAATTCCCGGTAATCCCCATAAAGCTCCTTGATGATCTCCCGGTCACGGGAATCCCTAACGGTCTTCTTCAGGAGAACCTTGCGCCCGTCCTCCACCCAGACCGAGAGGACGATCCCCTTCCGGGGATTCTCGATGACGAAGAGATGAGCCAGTTTTAAAAATCCCATCAGGGACCGGCCCATGTAGACCACCCGACTCTTCTTGCCCGCTAGCACCGCCAGCTCCCCCGAGGGATGAACCGACGGCAGGGGCGGTGCGGATTTACCGCCAATCTCATAGAGCAGACCGGCATCGGGATAATACCAGTAGAGCCCCGTGCCCGTGTTGAGGACCGTCTGTCGCTCCGGTTCCCGGAAATCGATCCGGAAGCGACCCCGGCTGTCGGCCCGGTATCGGCCGCGGAACTTTTCCGCCTCGCGGCCGGGGGTGTGGATGTACTGAACGATCTCCGCATCGATGGTTTTGACGCGGGACTGGGCACGGATGATTTCCCGGAAGAGCGGGCTCTCCTCCCCGGATAGGACTACTGCGGGGGGCAGCAGAGACAAGACCAGCAGGAGGAAGAGCCGTTTCGACGGCACAAGGGAAAACAGGGAACACCGCCGAATCCCCTTACCGGACATCACCCCCAGGGCCGATTTATGAACCTTCTTTCTCATGGGGGTATTTAAACCGGGGCAAGCCTCCCTGTCCATAAAAAAACGGAGGCTCCTCCACCCCCCTGATGTAAGTCCCGGGCTGGGTAAATGATCGAAAATAAAATTTTGGCGTCCCTGCCGTAAATCAATTGACTTCTCGCCGCGTCTGTCCCATGGAAGAGACGGGGACGGGAATCCCGGGGCTGCTCTTCCAGCAAGAAATGCCTGGCTGCAGGAGTGGAGAAACGCCTTCCCCGAGTTACACCGAGGGGGACCTTCATGGAGATACGTGCCGAAACATCAACGGTCAGCGCTTACCACAACTACCGGTACCACGGCCGGCTCATCCGCGAGATACGGCTGGGCAATGAGGGATCCCCGGAGGCTTTTTACTTTATCGCCCGGGAGGTGCGCTATCCCGACCCCTTCCCCTCCTTCTCCCTGAGTCTCTTCGACAGCCGGGGAAAGCGGGCCCTTGCCCTGAAGGGAACGGATACGGTGCATCTGATGGAGGGCTACCGGGTCGAGAAGGACGGGGATCATCTGAGGGTTTACGACGGGGAAGGCAGGAT
Organism: uncultured Spirochaetia bacterium; assembly: GCA_937967705.1. Taxonomy (GTDB): domain Bacteria; phylum Spirochaetota; class UBA4802; order UBA4802; family JAGODF01; genus CALCJG01. The sequence continues at coordinate 4,323 of CALCJG010000144.1, read as the reverse complement.
ATTCTTCGGCTACCAGGTAATACGCCACGAGAACGTCCATGTGACTCGGCTTTACGGCGTACTGCGGGACGAAAAGGGCGCCGTGGTGATGGAGCTGGATCAGCCTCAGGCGACGACTCCGTAGTTTCCTTCCGGGCCAGCCTCTCTGAGTAGCACCGGGACGATTCTCCCGGACTGGACCGCAACCCCGGGGGTGTCGGGCAGATGGATCTTGATGTAATTGTCCGAAACCGCCGTGTACCCCTCCCCTCCGCGGTTCTTCTCGATGACCGAAGGCAGCACCTCGCCGACAAATCCCTGTCTATAGGCCAGACCCATCGCTGCGGAAAGTTCCCGCATCCGCCGGCCCCTCTCCTCCAGTTCCCCGCGGGAGAGGCCGTACTCCATGGAGGCGGCGGGTGTGCCGGTACGGGGCGAGAAGGTGAATTGGTGGACGTAGGAAAATTCGCACTCCTCCGCCAGGCGCAGACTTTCCCCGAAATCCGCTGCTGTCTCGCCGGGAAAACCGATGATGATGTCCGTGCCGAGGGCCAGCCGGGGGACCTGTTCTTTTAGATCCCGCACAACGCGTCTGTACTCCGCTGCCGAGTAGGGGCGGTTCATCAGGGATAGGATTCGGTCGGACCCCGACTGGAGAGGCAGATGCAGATGGCGGCAGACCCTCTCCGAAGAGAAGACCTCCCGAAGCGCGGGGGTGACATGCCGGGGCTCCAGAGAGGTGATCCGTATGCGGAAGACCCCGTCCAGTGTCAGGAGTTCCCTCACCAGCGACGCAAGATCCCTTCCCTCCCAGAGGTATTTACCTATGGTGATGCCGGTCAGCACCAGCTCGGGACATCCGGCCTCCGCCAGGCGCCGGGCATGTTCCCGTATCTCCGGCAGGGGCCGGCTGGAGGGAAGGCCCCGCACCGAGGGCACCACGCAGTAGGAACAGCTCCCGTCGCAGCCGTCCTGTATCTTGAGAAAGCCCCGGGTATGGAAAAAGGGGAGAGGGGATTCCCCCTCGGCCGAAAGGGGGCGGACCTCCTGAATGCCGGCGGCCTCCCCGGCGAAAGCGATCAGATCCTCCCTGCCGGTGTTGCCGAAGACCCTGAGCACCTCCCCCATGGCCGCCAGCTCCTCCGGTCGGTTTTCCGCCAGGCAGCCCGTCACGATCACCCTGCCTCCAGCGGCAAAGCGGGCCCCCTGGCGTATGTAGCTGCGGCATTTTTTATCGCTACGGTCCGTTACCGTGCAGGTGTTGATGATCACCAGATCGGCGGTTTCCCCGAAGGGTACGGCCCTCCACCCCCGGTCCGTTAGCCGGGAGGCGATGAGGGAGGATTCGTACTGATTGAGTTTGCAGCCGAGGGTCTTTATAGAAAAGGTCTTAGGCATTCTGGGAGTACTTCTTCTTGATCCCCCTGTAGAGAATTATCATGCGGGCCACCGCCGTGTAATTGGTGAGCACTGCCATCAGGATGAGGATGATGATGAGGGGGTAATGCGGCTCCAGCCCCTGCGCCTTGAGGACAATGGAGAAGAAGGGATGCAGGACGGCGATGAAGGCCAGGCTGGCCACCCGCTCAGGCCTTTGCATGAGCCCCATCTTGGTGGTAACACCGATGGCCTCCGCTCGCGCCTTGGTGTAACTCACCAGTTCGGAGCCCGAGAGCGCGGCGATACAGGCAAAGCAGAGATAGAAATAGGTCTTCTCGCCGAAACAGGTGATCTGCCGGGCCTCCAGGAAATAGAGGGTCAATCCCATAAAGACCGCCGCCTCGGCGAAGCGGTCCGCGCAGGAATCGAAGAAGGCGCCCTCGTTAGTGGACTGGTTGGTCACCCGGGCCAGGCGGCCGTCCAGGATGTCCAGGGTCCCGCTGACGATCAGAAGCCACCCCGCCAGGGCAAAATCACCCCGGTAAAAGAAATAACCCGAGACGAGGCCCAGCACAAGGGATATCCCCGTGAGGTTGTTGGGGGTGAATTTCAGCTTTGTGAAGAGGATGATAAAGGGGTTGTTCAGCCAATACCACCATTCCCGGAAAAGGACGCCCACAAAGGTGGGGTGCATCTTGTCCAGAACCTCCTGGCTCTTGGGCCGTCTGGGATAGATGATCAGGGAAAAAACGATGAAAGAGAGAATGACCAGTCCGTAGAAAACGGCCAGGGGCAGAAGCGAGATGAACACATCGTATCCAGACATACCTTATTATCCGTCATTTTTCTGGGATGACCGGTCCGGGGACCGGAAGACTTCAGAATCTGAATCATCCACGGGATAGTTACAAGAACATTTTTCGATAAAACGTAATTTTCTTGAATTGTCAATCCTATTTTTTCCCGGCGACGGGTCCGGAGGGTCTGTCACGGTCCGCACACCCGCTTACGGAGCACTGCGGACAGTCGCATTCACCCCGACCGTCCGCATGTTTCCTTACACGCCAGACCAGGTAGGCGGCCGACAGAACAGCCAGAAGAATGATGATGAAAATCTGCATGGCAATCTCTTTCCATAAGGGGGGGGGCGATGTGTCCCGTTACAAACGTATCACCCCCAGACGGAAAAAGCGATTTTTTCCGAACCCCATCCTCCGAAACGGGAAAAAGGGGGTTCCCCGACGGATCTCCCCCCGGATCAGAGCTTTTCTATGGCATCCAGAAAGGCCTCCATCGGCTGGGCGCCGACGAGCTCCTGAGTACCGTTGATGACGATCTTGGGAACGGAGCTCACATTGTGCCGTATGGCCAGGGGCGCAAAGGTGGAGCTCTCCACCATATCGGCGGTTACGAGATCGCTCTCCAGGGCCAGGCGATGGGCGGTGCTTACCGCAGCGGGACAGTAGGGGCAGGTGAGGCTGATGAAGACCTGGATGTGAATCTCTTTTTTGATCCCCCCGATACGGGCCTTCAGCGTTTCCGGCACGGCCTCGCGGACCCCGGAAACCTCCAGGAGGGCCTTCAGGAAGGAGTTGATCTCATAGCCTCCCGGCAGGCCGAAGAAGCGCACCCCCGTATACCGGTCCCGGGAATCCAGGAGCACGATGGCGGGAATCTTGTCCACACGGTAGAGGTCCGCCCTCTCCTTATCCTTGACGAAATCGCAGACCGTCAGGATGAGATTGTCCGAGAGAGCCGTAACCTCCTCCAGGAATTGCCGGGTATCCCGGCAGGTGCCGCACTCGAACTCCTGAGTGAAGAAGACGACGGTCACCTTATCCTTCAGTCCCTTGAGAATATCCCGAAGCTGACCGGTTATTTTTTCGTCGAAAAGAGCCATAATGTTCCTCCTATAAAATATAATCTTTTCATTGCTCTACAGGCAGGTTCCTCCGAAATGACTTCCGGAGGAACCCCTTCCTGCGGGAGAGTGAAGTTCTCCCGGTTTATACCTTCTCCTTCAGGAGATAGTCGTAGGCCGAGAGGGCGGCCTTGGCCCCCTCCCCTGCCGCGATGATGATCTGCTTATAGGGAACCGATGTCACATCGCCTGCGGCCAAGATACCCGGACAGTTGGTGCGGCAGGCGCAGTCCACCGTGATCTCTCCGAACTCATTGAGTTCCACAACCCCCTTGACCAGTCCGGAGTTGGGGACCAGGCCTATCTCCACGAAGACCCCGTCCAGGGTCAGATCCCGTTCCGCCCCGGACTTGCGGTCGCGCACCAGGGCGGCGGTAACCCGGTCCGTCCCCTTAATAGCGGTCACCTCATGCTCGTAGAGGATCTCCACGTTGCCGAAGGTCTTCAGGGTGTCGATGAGAATACGGTCCGCCGTGAGGGTCTCGAGGAACTGCACCAGAACGACCCTTGAGGCGATTTTGGCCAGATCGATGGCGGACTCCACCCCGGAATTGCCGCCCCCCACCACGGCCACGGTTTTGCCTGCAAAGAGGGGGGCGTCGCATATGGAGCAGTAGGCCACGCCCCGGCCCGTAAGCTCCTTTTCCCCGGGAACCCCCAGCCGGCGCCAGCTCTTGCCGGTGGTAATGATGAGGCTTCGGGCGCGGAAACGTTCGCCGTTTCCCAGGACCACCGTCTTGACCGGACCGTCTTCCACCGTTTCGGCCCTGACCCCCTCCCGAAGCCCGATCTTAAACTGTTCCACCTGTTCCCGAAACTTGCCCGCCAGGCCTACGCCGTCTATGTACCGGAAACCCAGGTAGTTCTCCACGGCGGCGGTCTCCGCCACCTGTCCGCCGAAATCCGCGGTGAGGAGCCCCGAGACCATACCCTTACGCATGCAGTAAACCGCCGCCGTCATGGCCGCCGGACCGCCTCCCACGATGAGAACGTCATAGGTTCTCCCCGCATCCAGCGGTACCGCTTTTTGCCCGTTCATCATA
>CALCJG010000143.1 GCA_937967705.1 uncultured Spirochaetia bacterium | reverse complement strand
CTATCCCCACATCGAAAAAACGCTTGGGGGCTCTTTTTTCAAACTCATGAAGTCCCGTTCCCAGTTTCATGGCCGCGGTTATTCCCACCACCCTCTTGTCATGCCGGGACAACTCCGCAAGCGTCTTTCCCACGATTTCCGAGTAGGAGAGCCCCCCTCGCCCCTTCTGTGTACCATCCTCCCTGTTAAAGGGACCGATACCGTGAAATCTCGCAGGATCCATCTCCGCAGGTTTATACCCTTTCCCCTTTCGGGTGATTATGTGAAGAATTTTAGGCCCTGTATTGATGGATTTTATACGACCGAGAATGTCGATCATCGATTCGATGTTATGGCCGTCCACGGGTCCGAAATAGCGGATGCCCAGCTCCTCAAAGAGATGTCCGGGGATCAGTATTCCTTTCAGGCTGGCCTCCATGCGGTATAGGAAGTCATAAATGGAATTGCCGTAACGAGGGATACGACGGATGACCTCATAGGAACGCTTTCGCAGGCGATTATAGAGACTCCCTGTTATCATCCGGATAAGATATTCTGAAAGGGCACCCACGTTCTTCGAGATGGAATGTTCATTATCGTTGAGAATAATGATCATGTCGTTCTTGAGGTGACCAATCTGGTTGAGGGCTTCGAAGGCCATTCCGCCCGTCATGGAACCGTCACCGATCACTACGACGATCTTGTATTTCTCCTTTTTAAGATCCCTTCCCACGGCCTCCCCCAGCGCGAGGGAAAGACTTGTGCTGCTGTGGCCTGTATTGAAGGAATCGAAGGGGGATTCAGCTCTTTTGGGAAATCCGCTGATCCCTCTGAACTTTCGTATGGTTCGAAAATCCCTATAGCGCCCTGTAATGATCTTATGGGCATAGCACTGATGTCCTACGTCCCAGATAATCTTGTCCTTGGGGGTGTTGAAAACACAATGGAGGGCCAGGGTCAGATCGACAACTCCCAGAGAGGAGGCTAAGTGCCCGCCATTCTCGGAGATCACATCAATGATGTATTCCCTGACTTCCCGGGCAAGGTCATTTAATTGCGTTTTATCAAGCTTTCGTAAGTCATGTATCGATTTCAACGACTCCAGCAACACTTCTACGTCACCTTTGAAAAAGTAGTTTATTGCGCTCCCATACAACCGCTTAGAGAGCGCGGTTGATACGGATTACCGACTCAGTCTGTCCGTCTTCACCCACCCGAAAGAGGGCCCCGTTGATCCTGGCTTTTCCGGAAGCCACCTCTAGTCTGGTCTTTGTCTGCGTCAAAAAATTGCCAATCGCTATCTCTTTCTGCATGCCTATGATGGAATCAAAGGATCCCGTCATTCCCAGATCGGAGATATAGCCCGTCCCCTTCGGCAGGATCTCCTCATCGGCGGTCTGCACATGGGTATGGGTACCGTAGACGAGAGAAGCCCTCCCGTCCACGTAAAACCCCAGAGCTCGCTTCTCAGAGGTAGCCTCGGCATGGAAATCCACAGCAATCAGATCTGCGGATTGCCGGTGTTCTGCGAACAACTCGTCAAATTTCCGGAAAGGGCAGTCCACCGCATCCATGAAAAGCCTCCCGATGAGATTGATCACCACTATCCGCTTTCCCTTAACGGTCCCCGTCCATGAACCGGCCCCCTTGGCTCCGTGGGGGTAATTAGCGGGGCGTAGAAGCCGCTCCTCCCGTTCGAGGTAATCCAGAACCTTCTTATTGTTCCAGACATGGTTTCCGGACGTAATGACATCTGCCCCGAACTTAAAAATCTCATCGGCAGTCTCGGGAGTGACGCATTTACCCTGGGCTGCGTTTTCACCATTGACAATAGTCAGGTCGGCGGCAAATTCCCGTTTCAGGCCGGGCAGAAGCTCCTTCAGGGCATCCCTTCCCGCACGCCCGACAACATCCCCTATCGTGAGAACGTTCAATGATGCCCCCATCAAAACGCCTGAAACCGGGTCAATAGCATCATGTTACTTGGCATAATCGATAATTCTCGTTTCCCTAATGACCGTCACACGGACGATACCTGGATATTTCAGCTCTGATTCGATTCTCTGGGCAATCTCTCTTGCAAGTATCTGGGCTTTCTCGTCACTGACGATGTCATTAGCCACCATTACCCGGATTTCCCGGCCGGCCTGTATCGCGTAACATTTGTCCACACCCTTAAAGCTGGAAGCAATGTTTTCCAGATTTTCCAGTCTCTTCAGATAGGTTTCCAGGGATTCCCGTCTCGCCCCGGGGCGGGAAGCGGAAATGGCATCAGCTACCTGTATAAGCACCGCTTCGAAACTCTCAGGCTCCTTGTCATTATGGTGTGATGCGATGACGTTGATAACCTGGGGATTTTCGCCGAATTTCTTGGCCATCTCCGCACCGACGATCGCATGAGCCCCTTCACCTTCCGCGATGCTTCCCTTGCCAATATCATGCAGAAGACCGGAACGCTTCGCCAGCTGAACATCCAGACCCAGTTCCCCGGCCATGATACCGGCCAGATTGGCCACCTCCTTGCTGTGGGAGAGAACGTTCTGGCCGTAGCTGCTGCGATACTTCAGCTTTCCAATGCAGTACAGGGCTTCCCGGTTCAAACCTGGTATGCCCAGCTCGAAGGCGGCCTTTTCTCCATCCTCCAGCATGTTCTCCTCGATCTCCGTAGTGACCTTTTCCACCACTTCCTCGATGCGGGCAGGATGGATGCGGCCGTTCTGAATCAGCCTCTCAAGCGAAAGTCGGGCAATCTCCCGACGCACGGGATCGAAGCCGGATATGACAACGACCTCCGGAGTATCGTCGATGATCATATCCACCCCGGTGAGGTTTTCCAGGGTTCGGATATTTCGTCCCTCACGGCCGATGATTCTCCCCTTCATGTCGTCCGAGGGAAGGGATACGGTCGTGATGGTCATCTCCGAGGTAAAGTCGGAAGCGCTCCTCTGAATGGCGGAAAGAACAACATCCTTGGCTTTCTTGTCTGCCGTCCGCCTGGCCTCCTCCTCGATCTTGTTTATCACCTTGATGGATTCGAAACGGACCTCATTTTCCAGATTAGTCAGGAGAAGTTTTTTAGCCTCCTCAGTGGAAAGCCCGGAAATCCTTTCCAGCTCCTTTCGATGTTTTTCCAGCTCTCGGTTTAATTCTTCTTCTTTTTCCTGATTATCTCGCTCTTTTTGTTGTAACGCTTTTTCAAGTTTCTCAACCTGTTCCTGTCTTTTATCCAGGGACTCTTCCTTCTGCATCAACCGTTTTTCTATACTCTGCAGTTCCTGGCGCCGTTCACGCATCTCCTTTTCGAAGAGATTCTTTTCTTTCAGCAGCTGATCCTTGGCTTCTATCAGCAGTTCTTTCCGCTTACCTTCGGCGTCCCGGATGGCATCCTGCAGGATACGCTGAGATTGTGCTTCGGCAGAGCTCAGTTTTATCTTACCTATATATGCTCTGAGGGCATATCCTAAGATTCCTAGAACAGGTAGAGCAATAATCAGGAGGATTGTTGCTATATCCATAACAAGCCTCCTCTGCAAAAAAATAATAAGTCCCTTTTATAAGTATATATCTTCATGTTTCCGTCAATTTGCCTGTAATTGTGTGATAATCGCAAGATTATACAGGTCCTCCGAATCCGCACCCCGGGAGATGTCGTTGAAAGGACTGTTCAGCCCGAAAATGATCGGTCCTACAAGTTTCGCATTCCCAAAGAACTGTATCAGTTTGGATCCAATATTGGCCGCATCCAGATTGGGAAAGATCAGAACGTTGGCCTTACCTTCCAACGGGGATCTGGGTGCCTTCTTGGCCGCAATATCCGGATAGATGGCGGCATCAAACTGCAGCTCGCCGTCTATCGCTATCTCAGGCATTTTACTCATGGACCTCTCAGCTGCTATCCGCATCTTGTCCACCGATTTTCCAAGACCGCTTCCCTTAGTGGAATAGGAGAGGAAAGCAATCCTGGGTTTTATCTTCAGAAAACTGCGTGCGAAATAGGCTGCTGCCTCCGCAATCTTGCATAAAACCCCTACGGATGGATCCGGGTTGACAACCGGGTCCGCGATGAGTAGCAGTCCTTCCTCCCCCAGAAGGGGATTGTCCGTATATACGAGAAGAAAGGAGGTAACGACCCCTACCCTTCTATCCGCCTTGATGATGTTCAACCCACTGCTCAAAACCTTTGCCGTGTTTGTACTGAGCCCGGCAATCAGGCCATCCACTTCCCCAACCCGGAGAAGGAGGGAACCGGCCGTAATGGGATCCTTAAGGGCCTCCTCCAGAATATCGCCCTCAAGAACACTGAGGTTGCGCACCTTTTTATATTCTTCCCTATATCTGGTTCCCACAAGCAGGGAGCCTCTTTCCATAACCGTAAAAGTGTCCCTTTCCACATGAAAAAGATCAGCGTTTTTCATGATGACATCCCGGTCTCCAAGCATCACGGCGTTACTTATGAGTCCTTCCGATGCCAGCCTCGACAACGCATCCATGACTCTGCTGTCCTCCCCTTCGGGGAAGACGAGACGCTTGGGATGTGACCTAACCCTCTCTTTGAATAAAGATAGGATGGCACCCTCCGGTACACGCAATAGATGTTGTTAGATAAACTTTTCCTGGAGTTTTTTAAGGACGAATTGGGGAACAAGCGAGGAAATATCGCCACCGTAACTGGCTACTTCCTTGACTATGTTAGAGGAGATAAATGAATAGTCGCCGCGGGACATCATAAAAATGGTTTCCACTTCCGGCAACAGCATTCTATTCATCAGGGCTATCGCATACTCATATTCAAAATCTACAATGGCCCTCAAGCCCCTGATTATGAAATGTACACCTGATTTCTTGCAATAATCGACTAACAATCCATCAAAGGAAACCGCTTCAATCCGCTCATCACCGCACTTACAGCATCTATTCAGGATATCCAGTCTCTCTTCCGTTGTAAACAGCGGCTTTTTTGCACTGTTATTAGCTACCGCAACTATCAATTTATCACAAATCTGCTTCGATCTCTCGATTATATCAAGGTGTCCATTTGTTAAAGGATCAAACGATCCGGGGTACAGTCCAATTCGCATAAAAAACCCGAAAAATTAACCTGAAACATAAGCAAGACTATTACTAATCAAGATTTTGTCAACAAATATAATGGGTCATTGCTATTAATAAGAAATTAATTTCCATAATGCCGGATAGATTTACATAATTATTTATATAGACATCTTTATTTGACCATATTCAGCAAACCCATCAGCTGCAATCTCGTACGACACCGAAAGACACGACAAAAAAGCCCCGCTCGACACGGGGCTTTTTCAATCGGATATTAGTACCGGTAATGTTCCGGCTTGAAAGGGCCTTCCACGGGAACTCCAATGTAATCGGCCTGTTTCTTGCTCAGCCTGGTGAGCTTCGCCCCCAGCTTCGCCAGATGCAGGCGGGCCACCTCCTCATCCAGTTTTTTAGGAAGAGTGTAGACCCTGTTCTCATGCTGATGCTGCGCCAGCTCAATCTGGGCCAGGGTCTGATTGGTAAAACTGTTGCTCATTACGAAGCTGGGATGACCCGTTGCACACCCCAGATTGACCAGCCGGCCTTCTGCAAGGACGATGATCGAACGGCCGGATTTCACAGTCCATTTATCCACCTGCGGCTTAATGGTGTCCTTTTTGCACTCCTTCGTATCCTCCAGATAATGTATGGCGATTTCACTGTCGAAGTGGCCGATATTGCACACTATAGCGCCATCCTTCATCCGTTCCATGTGTTCACCGGTTATTACATCAACGTTCCCTGTTGCCGTCACGAAGATATCCCCTTCAGGAACAGCCTCCTCCATTGTTAAGACCTCATACCCCTCCATGGCGGCCTGGAGGGCGCAGATGGGATCAATCTCGGTAACCAGCACACGGGCGCCGAACCCCCTCATTGACTGGGCACATCCCTTGCCCACATCACCGTATCCGCATACCACCACGACCTTACCGGCCACCATGATGTCCGTGGCCCGTTTTATCCCGTCTGCCAGGGACTCCCGGCAACCGTAAAGGTTGTCGAACTTGGATTTGGTGACAGAATCGTTCACATTAATGGCAGGAAAGAGGAGTTCATTGTTTTTGGCCATCTGATAGAGCCTGTGAACCCCTGTTGTCGTTTCCTCAGAGACTCCGCGGATATGTTTAGCTACTTCAGACCAGCGGGAAGGCTTCTTGCGGTAGCATGCAGCAAGACGGTCCATGATGATCTGCATCTCCTTGTGATCGTACACCTTGTCGATCAGGGAAGGATCCTTTTCGATCTTATATCCCTGATGGATAAAAAGAGTCGCGTCCCCGCCATCATCCACGATCAGATGGGGTCCCGAACCATCCGGCCAGGTCAAAGCCTGTTCCGTACACCACCAGTATTCTTCCAGGGTCTCCCCCTTCCAGGCGAATACGGCCGCGGATCTGGCTTCAGCGATGGCCGCCGCTGCATGATCCTGTGTGGAGAAAATATTGCAGGAAGCCCATCGCACATCAGCCCCCAGCTTCTTCAATGTTTCGATCAGCACTGCCGTCTGAATGGTCATGTGAAGACTGCCGGCCACCTTTAATCCTTTCAAAGGCTGCTCAGATCCATGTTTTTCCCTTACCGCCATGAGACCCGGCATTTCCGCCTCAGCCAGAATGATCTCCTTCCTGCCCCACTGGGCCAGGGAAAGATCCGCCACCTTGTAAGGCAGCGACAAATCCAGTTCCTGTATACCCTTTGCATCTTTAAAACTCATTTTATCCTCCTAGCATTCTATGCCTTATGGTTCAATACTTGTTAATACACTACCGCTACAGACGCCCCTTTCGAGATACAAACAGGTTGATAGACAGCCCCTCCACGGCCTCCCTCTGAGAAAAGGCTTTTTCTGCGAAGCCCGATTGGTTCAGCCAGGTTTCGATCTCAGTGCGTTCGAACCCCAGCCATCTATGGCCGAATCTCGTTCTGAGTCGCTCCTCCTCATGCTTATTCAGATCGATGATGATAAGGGTGCTGCCGGGTTTCAAAGCCCGGGCTGTTTCCTTGAGGGCGATCTCGGGGGATATAAGATGATGCAGAACCATATTAATCACCACCATGTCCGCTTCCCCATCCCTCATCGGCAGATGTTCCATCTCACCGATACGCAGCTCAATTCCATTCCCATCCTGTGAAAACCGCCTCCTGGCCTCTTCCAGCATTTTTGGGGATTTGTCCACACCGATGACATGTTCCGCTTTCTGACGGAGGGACGGGAGGAGCTCCCCTGTGCCGCATCCGAGATCCGCTGCAACGGTACACAAAGGGACATACCCGAGTATTTCCCCGATCAAATGGTTCTTCCCGATGATATCCTCTTTGACAACATCCCAGCGGGGAGCCAGGGAATCGAAAAAACTTGTTCTTTCCTGTAAACTGTCCTGAAGACGTTTTTCAAGTTGATCGATATCGCCCCTCAACACCTCATCTTCCAGCATCAGCCGGGACAGCCAGTCGATGATCTCGCTGTAAATATCCGCGCGGTTGGCCTGATAAAAGACCCAGAGACCATCCCGTCGGGAGGAGAGAAGACCGCAATCTGCCAGGAGGCGCAGGTGCCGGGATACTCGGGGCTGCCCCATTTCCATTACCTGAACGATCTCATTCACATTCAGCTCATGCCTGGACAAAAGCCCCATCAGACGCAGACGGGTTTCATCAGATAATGCCTTAAAGAGTGCCTCAAGTTTCATAAAAATCACTATATCTAAATATCTTTATATAGTAATATACTACCCCTCCATCGTCAAGTAATTTTACAAAAAAAAGAGGGCATCCATCAGGGGCGCCCTCTTCGGAATGCCTAACAATGTCTTCTTATCTCAATCGCCCGCATCCTTCGGATAGAGGCTTTCGATCTCACTGGCGTATTTCTGTTCAATGACTCTTCTCTTCACTTTCAGGGTCGGTGTGAGCTCATCCGTCTCCTGGGTCCACTCGGCATCCAGAAGCTTGAATTTACGAAGCTGCTCCACCCGGGCAAACTGCTTGGTGTAGGTATCCAGCTCCCCGGCGATGAGTTTGTTAACCTCCTCATTGGTTACCATTTCCGCATTGCTGTTGAAGGCCATCCCTTTAGTCTTGGCCCATTTTTTCACTTCTTCGAAATTGGGGATGACCAAGGCCGACAGGTATTTACGCTTGTCGCCGATGACAGCAATCTGTTCTACGTATTTGGAACCCTTTACGCTGTTTTCTATGTTCTGGGGTGATATGTTCTTTCCGCCGGCCGTCACGATGATGTCCTTGATACGGCCCGTTATGGAAAGCCTTCCCTTTTCGTCGATAATACCGATATCACCGGTCCGGAAGAAACCGTCCTTGGTAAAAACCTCTTTCGTCGCAGCGGGATTTTTGTAATATCCCATCATGACCTGAGGTCCCTTTATCAGGATTTCGCCCTCATCGGAGATCTTGACCTGAGTTTCGGGAAGAGCCGGACCTACCGATCCGGGCTTGATGATGCCCGGCCGATTGACGTTGGTAACCGGCGTGGTCTCGGTCAATCCAAAACCCTCAATGATCACAAGCCCCATACCTAGAAAGAATTCGGCATCAGAAACAGAGAGCGGACCGCCACCGGAGATGCAGAGTCTCAGGCGATCCATGCCCAGCGCGGCTTTCAGCTTGGAGAAAACGACCTTGTCAAAGAGATCGTACTTCTTGGCGAAAAAACCGCTCCTCGACAGATTGTTGCATACATAAGGAAGATTCTGATGGGCGGTCTTGTTCGCCTGATTAAAAAGGAATTGCTTTATGGCCGGGGCTTCAGCCACCTTCGCCAGGATACCGGCATGAATTTTCTCGTACAAACGGGGCACACTGACGATGAACTGCGGCCTGATCTCCGCCAGATTCTGAGCCACCTTGGAAAAATCCTCTGCAAAGGCCACCTTCATCCCTCCGCTCATGGGCATATAATACCCGGCAGTCCTTTCCAGAGAATGTGATAACGGAAGGAATGAGAGAAAGATGTTGTCCGGTGAGAGATATTCATGAAAATCCGTATAGATCTGCCGCACATTGGAGATGAAATTGCTGTGGGACAGCATAACCCCCTTGGGGTTTCCCGTGGTACCGGAGGTATAAATGATCGTCGCCATATCGTTGCTCTTGATGGCTTTGATCCTCTTCTTCAGCATGGTTTTGTCTTTGTAGGATGCCCCCTTCTTATAAGCCTCATCAATCCCCATAACCCCTGTTTTTTTGTGGGTAAGTTCATCAAAAATCACTATGAGTTTCAGTTTGGGCAGTTTCTTTTTAACCTTCAGCACACGTTCCAGGTGATCTTCTGTGGCCACGAAGCATATCTTTGATTCAGAATGCTGCAGTACGTAGTGCGCCTCCTCCGGCGAGTTGGTGGCATAAATCGGCACATTAACGGCTCCTGTGGAGAGGATCGCAAGATCCGAGACCCACCACTCATAGCGATTCGGCGAGAAGACCGCCACCCGGTCGCCTTTCTTGACACCCTGCGCCAGGAGAAAGTTCCCCAGATCGGTAACCATGGTGTTCATCTCATTCCATGAAATGTCCATGTACCGCCCGTCTCTTTTGTAGGCCACGCAAGCCTTGTCTCCGTAGGCCTTTACATTGTTCTGGAAGACGGCTGCAACCGACTTTTCACTCAGGTTCTTTTTTACAAGATCGTTTGTATCCATGGCATAATACCTCTAAATTAGATTTACTAGGATTGTAGGAAGAATAAGTCCTGTTGGTATATATTGATAATTATATTCACAATTCAACCTATAAAATTGACTTACAGAATCGCAAGCATTATTTAAAAAAAAAGCGGGTGTCTTCCACCCGCTTCCATCTTTCACTAATCGCTTAATTGACCGGTGATTATTCCGGAGGATACATGCTTTCGATCTCCTGAGCATACTTCTGCTCAATGATTCTCCGCTTAACCTTCAATGTCGGAGTCAACTCTCCCGTTGCCTGCGTCCATTCGGCATCGAGGAGCCTGAAAGACCTGATCTGTTCCACCCTGGCGAACTGGCTGGTATACTTTTCCAGCTCCTTACCGATCAGATCGATGACTTCCTTGTTGTTAATAAGATCCGTGTTATTTGTAAAGGGAACCCCTTTGGACTTGGCCCACTTCTTCAGCTCTTCGAATGCCGGAATGACCAGAGCCGACAGGTATTTGCGCTTGTCGCCGATGACAGCAATCTGTTCCACGTACTTGGAACCCTTTACGCTGTTTTCTATGTTCTGGGGCGATATGTTTTTTCCGCCGGCCGTCACGATGATGTCCTTGATACGGCCCGTAATGGAGAGCCTTCCCTTTTCATCGATCACACCGATATCACCGGTCCGGAAGAAACCATCCTTTGTAAAAACCTCTTTCGTTGCTGCAGCGTTCTTATAGTAGCCCAGCATGACCTGAGGCCCCTTAATCAGGATCTCGCCGTCATCGGCTATCTTGACAATGGTATCCGGCATGGCCGGCCCCACCGATCCGGGTTTGATCAGGCCCGGCCGATTGACGTTTGTAACCGGGGTTGTTTCGGTCAGACCGAAACCTTCAAGAATCAATATCCCCATACCAAGGAAAAATTCCGCATCGGAAACTGAAAGCGGCCCACCGCCGGAAACGGCAAATTTCAGTCTCTCCATACCCAGAGCAGCCTTAAGCTTGGAGAAGATGATCTTATCTGCTATATTAAATTTCTTTGCAAAAAAACCGGTCCTTGGTATTTCGTTGCAGATATAAGGCAGGTTCTGGGAAGCCACTTTCAGCGCCCAGAAAAAGAGTTTCTTTTTCAATCCGGGTGCATCCGCCACTTTGGCAAGAATACCGGCATGAATTTTTTCGTAAAGCCGGGGCACGCTGACAATCATCGTGGGTTTGATCTCGACGAGATTCTGCTGGATAGTGGAAAAATCCTCGGCGAAGGCCACCTTGGCACCGGATATCACCGGCAGATAATATCCCGACGTCCGCTCGAGGGAATGGGACAGCGGAAGAAAGGAGAGGAAGATCTCATCAGGCGTGAAATAACTCCTGAAGTCATGCATGATCTGATTGACGTTGGATACGAAATTACCATGGGAGAGCATGACTCCTTTGGGATTACCGGTTGTACCGGAGGTATAGATGATTGTAGCCACATCCTTGAGAGTAATGGCTTTCAGCCTCTTGTCAAACATGGCCTTGTCTTTGTATGCCTCCCCCTTTCTGTAGGCTTCCTCCAGGGTCATCACGCCGGCCTTCTTTTTGGAGAGATCGTCAAAAATAACAAGGGATTTGCATTTGGGGATTTTCTTCTTGATCTTTAGAACACGCTCCAGGTGATCTTCCGTGGCAACCAGACAGGCCTTGGATTCGGAATGCTCCAGGACATACTGTGCCTCATCCGGCGAATTGGTTGCATAGATAGGAACATTGATAGCACCGATGGAAAGAATGGCCTGATCCGCCACCCACCACTCATACCGATTGGGCGAGAAAATCGCGACCTTGTCCCCCTTTTTAATACCAAGCGATAATAGAAAATTGCCGAGTTTGCGGATCAATTCATCCATCTGTTTCCAGGACAGATCCACATAGACTCCCCCTTTCTTATAGGCGACACAGGCCTTATCCCCCAGTTTGGCCACCTGATTTTGAAAAATGGCAGCAACAGATGTTTCCTTATACTTGGACATTTAAACCTCCATTCTTTTTTATATATAATAATATTAATGAGACCAGTATATATGGTTAAATCCTTTTATCCAAGCACCCAGTGTCGCTTTTGTCAGGGAGATCATATGCTTTATCCCGATCCGTAAAACGGTCAGGTGCCGCTGAAAAACTCAGAGATTACTGTTTGGATTCAGTGTTTCGCGCAGATTTCCCAATAATTATTTCTAAGTTAATTATATTGGCATGTCAATCATCTTATTAGTAATTCTAAAAAAAAATCTTTTCAGAAAACCGACAATCACAACACACGCTCATTCATCAGGATCAACGGAGGAACGTCACATACTCATGAATTATGGGCAGGAGATCAATGCTCCCGGAAAAAGATGATAAACTCGGCTCCCTCTCCGGGTCGGCTGACGACCTCTACCTCGCCGTTATAGTTCTTTATGATGGAATAGGAGATGGGAAGACCCAGTCCTGTCCCCTCGCTCTTTTTCGTTGTAAAAAAGGGTTCGAATATCTTATGCAGGTTTTCCTGGGTTATCCCCATCCCGTTATCCTTTATGGAGATCATGACCTGGGGAAACTCCTTATCGATTCTTGCTGTCTCAATGCGTATCTGGCCCTTCTTCTTATCGGCAATCGCCTCATCGGCATTGTTCAGAATGTTCATGAGCACCTGAATAAGCCTGTTACGGGGTATTTGCACGCTGCTTTTAGGTGCATCAAGTTTAAGCTGTACCTCCAGTCCTTTCTTCTTGAAATTTTTCAGGAGTATTTTTATGGGATAATTCTTCAGCACATCATCGGGGCATACAAGATCCTCCTCTTTGGCTTCCGGTTTGGAATAGTCCTTCAACTGGGTTACTATACCCGACATGCGCTTGATCTCCTCCTGCAGGGAGTTCAGGAGTTCTTTTAATTCATCGGATTCGTGGTATTCGGGAAGCCCCCGTAATTCGTCCACATCGAACTGCATAATGGACAGGGGGTTGTTGATCTCATGAGCCACTCCAGCGATGATACGCCCCATGACCGTAAGGCGTTCATAACGGTCCAGAGCCATCTTCATGGTATTGTGCTCCATAATGGAATTGATCTTCTCCACCGCGATGGATCCCAGATTGGATATACCCAGCAGAATACTGAAGGTTATCTCATCGGGATCCTGCGCGAGACGAGGGAAGGATATGACCACTATGCCCGTAACATCCCCCCGCATGACAACAGGGATAAAAATGGCGGATATATTCCTGTCCAGATAGGGGAAGCTGCTGAGATCTTCGTCATTCAGCTCCTCCGAACAGTTCCTGATGTAAATCTGTTCGTTCCTTTTTAGGACCCGTTTGATACTCAGGGAGAGACGTTCCGTCAGGATGAAATCATCTTTTCTATGCGGGAGGTTCCACACATAGGAGCTTCGATAACCGTTACGGGAAATGGTGAAAATCTCCACAGTCTCGAGATTGATGATCCGCTTGACGGAATCGCTGAAGGCCTCGAAGACATTCTCAATTGTTTCCGCGTTGAGCAGTCTGGCGGAAACCGTATTATACACGTTGATGAGATTGAGGATGCGCCTGTTCTTCTCTATCAATTCCCTTTCGATGCGCTTCTGTTCGGAGATGTCCCTGATAAACGCGAAGGTGCCTATGGGTTTCCCGTTTTTATCGAGAAGCCGGGACATACTCACAAGGACAGGAATTCGGGTTCCGTCTTTACGGGCATATTCCTTTTCAAAAGTAAGCGATTTGTCGCTGGTACGCATCAGATGCATGATCTCTTCCTGACGCTGACGGAAATCCCCCACTGTAAAATCATAAAAGGTTCGGCCCACAAGCTCGTGTTCACTCCTGTCAATTATGTTAAGATATGCCCTGTTATAATCAAGATATTCATCGTTATCATCCACCAGGACAAATCCCAGGTCCACTGTTTCAATGATACTCCGGTTGTAATTCCTTTCATTTTCAATCATATGCTGAAGGCGCTTGATCTCAGTGATGTTCTTGATGAATCCGTAGATGTTGGTGACATGTCCCTTCTCGTCCGTTAGGGGATTCAGGCTGATAAGATAGAAGCGCTTCATATTGTTCACGAACAGATCGATTTCAGAGGTTTCCGAATGAACTTTTTTTGAGACAGAATGGATTTTACTCTTAATGACCTCGGCGCTCTGGCCGGATAGGACGGAGAGAAGACTGGCATCCCGCAGATTGCCAGGGTAGTCTCTGAAAATCCCCTGGAAGGATTTGTTGAACTGGATAAAGCGAGAATCTCCGTCCATGATGAAAAAGCCGTCGATGGAGTTGTCCAGTATGTTCTTGAAGTAATTCCTTTCTTCTTCGAACCGGTTTTCAAGATTCTTTATGGCGCTGATATCCTGAGCCACGCTGACTATTGCTGCAGGTTCTCCCAGATGATTTTTGACGGAATAGAGAGAGATCAGCATGATCGATCTTCCTGAAACCGTCTCCCTTGATTTTTCAAAGAGCTGATACTCTCTTCCTTCGACAGGACCCGCCTCGATCTGATAGAGATCGTAGATGTTTTGTCCAATCAAATCCTCCTTGGGCACTTCAAGATACTCCGCCAGGGCATTATTGGCAAAGGATACGGTACCCCCGGTGTCGCATATGGCTACGAGGTTTGTCGAATTTTCCAGAGCATCCAGGAACACCTTCTCCTTGTTCTGCTGTTCCCGGTACTGGGTGATGTCCCGGATAAGGGAAACATGGAAGATATCACCGCTGGCAGCA
>CALCJG010000142.1 GCA_937967705.1 uncultured Spirochaetia bacterium | reverse complement strand
ACACCATGAAGATCGAGCAGATGCTTCTCTATTTCAGCCTCTACGCCTTTACGGGATGGGTCCTGGAGGTGATCTACCGCTCCTGGACGCAGAGAAGGTTCGTCAACCCGGGATTTCTCTTCGGCCCCTTCGTGCCGATCTACGGTGTCGGGGCGGTTGCCCTGCTGTTCCTGCACGGTTATCTGGCGGGATTGCACCCGGCCGTGCAGTATCTCCTCTACACCCTTCTTCTCTCCCTGATCGAATACATTACGGGAGAGATCTGCGAGCGCCTCTTTCATCTCAAACTCTGGGATTATTCCGACAGCCGGTTCAACCTGGGGGGCAAGATCAGCCTCTCCTTCTCCCTGGCCTGGGGTGTGCTGGCCCTGGCGCTCCTGCACCTGCTGCATCCCCTGAACGCCGCTTTGATCTCGGGACTGCCGGAGGGGATGCCGCTCATCCTGACGATCGCCCTGGGGGCCTACTTTGCCGCGGATTTCACCCTGTCATTCATCTCCCTGGCCTCTTTCCGGAGGAACCTGCTGCTCCTCTACGAGAAATATCTGAGTCTCAGCAACAGCGACATTCAGAGAGTCCTGGACTCCTTCCGGCGACTGCTGGGGGCCTTCCCTGACCTGAACAGGTACCTCAACACCAACCTGAATGAGAACTTCCGCCAGAAAGCCAGCGCCCTCATGGAAAAGATCTCCGGCACCCTGGAGGGGATAGTCAGCGGCCGCAGGCCGGCCGAAGAGGAATACCGGCAGATCGTGGCGGACATACTGGCCAACAGCGAGTTCCAGCGGTTGAAGGAGTTCTTCCATCACAATTCCTCCATCTACGAGCACGCCGAGATCGTTTCCTATCTCTCCTACCGGGTATGCAAGTACCTCAATCTGGACCATGTTTCTGCGGCCCGGGGAGGTCTGCTGCACGATTTCTTCCTTTATGACTGGCGCAATCACGACGAACCGGACCTGCATCGGGACAAGTTTCACGGCATCGAGCATCCCCGCATCGCCCTGCAGAATTCCGAGAAGCATTTCCGCCTCAACGAGGTGGAGCGGGACATCATCCTCAAGCACATGTGGCCCCTCACCCTGATGCCCCCCCGTTATCGGGAATCCTTCGTGGTGACCTTTGTGGACAAGTATGTCGCATCAAGGGAGTTTCTCGATGAGCTCCGGAAGCGGCGCGGCCGCGCCGACTGACAGACCCTGGAGAAGCCGCATTCCGCCGGGAAAGAGGGAAAAATCAGCGGGGAAACTGGTTATTTCTTGACAGCAAAAAGGGTTTGTGGTCGTTTACAGACAGACTGGACGGTATCCCCGTGATCTGCTTCCGGCAGACGCGACGGGCAACCGGTCCGGTCGAACAGAGATCCTCAGAAAAACGCATTAAAAAAAGGAAATCCACCATGCGCAACTCATTTCATTACACATTCTGCGGCCTGACCCTGGCCCTCCTGTTGCTCACTGCCTGTTCCGCCGGCAGCCGGAAATACATCATCTACGGGCAGGAAGTCCCCTTCGAGAAAAGCCTGGAGCATGAGGATAATGTCAAGCTGATGGAAAATTATGAAAAGTGTCCCAAGCTCGACAAGGCCGGTCTTGTAACCCTGAAGGAGAAGTACGAGAAGTTCCTCTCCCAGACGGTTAAGCATTTTGGCGCCGAGGAACGGGACGAATACGAGCGGACCTGGGGCAAATACTTCTTCCAGACCGCCAGCAAGACCTACGATATCCTGATGACGCAGTTCCTGCCGGGAGAAAAGAGGCAGAGCTACACCCTGACCCTGGAAAGCGACAAGCCCCTGGTGAAAAGCTCCGACAAGACCATCAAAACCATGCGGCGGCAGCTGCTCAACCTGGAGCAGAAGGCCTCGGCCTTTCTCAGGATCGATGACGTCTACTACGCCCGCCGCCTGATTTACGATCTCAAGCTGAACCGCCACGTGCTTCTGCAGCTCAAGGGAAAATACGAACAGTCCAAGAGCAGCAGCTTAAAGAAGGACCTTCCCAAATGCGAGGAGGCGATCGCCAAAACCAGCCGGGCCATCGAAATTCTGGAATACCGGGTTTATTTCTTCCACCGCAACGACCATGTGGATGACATATTGTCCCAGATATAAAGCCGGGCATGATGATGCCCGAAAATCCAAACCATGACAGGATACTACCCATGATGAAGATAAAACTGCACAGACCCCTGCATAAAAACCAGTCGCCCGGGAAAGGCATAGCCTTTTCGGCCATACTCCTGTCCCTGGCCCTGCTACTGACGCTTCCCGGACTCCCCGGTGAGGCCCGGGCGGAAAAGGAAAAGGCCGACGCCAAACTCTCCATCGAAGACTATTTTACCGAATACAAGGAGATCAAAGCCCTTTATAAAAAGGAGTTTGCCAAGGAAAAGACCTGCGAACGGATCGAGGGCCTGGTGGAACGGAACCTGGAATACATGAAGACCCTCAAGGGATATTCCAAGATGAAGCTGAGCGAGGAGCAGGAAAATCTGGTCCAGCGCTGCTACGACAAGCTCTACTTCCGCAACGACGCCTTTCAGGCTTACAGTCACGTCAACGGCTGCCCCCTGACGGGCAAGACCCTCAAGCTGATCAAGGGCTATGCCCGAAACCTTGAGATCCCCGAGAAGAAAACGGCCACATCCTCCCCCGATGAAATTGAATTCAACAGCATCATAAAGGCGGTACGCAAGCTGGTGGAGAAGAACAACTCCGAGTTGGCCTTCCCCGCCCGGGGCCGCAGCAACAGCGACATGGAGGATGTTGTCAAAAAGGAGATCGACAAGATCGATTCGCTGATCAACAAGTATGCCGCCGAACAGTACAACCTGCGGGTCATGAAGAAGAGCCAGGAGGAGGTGTCGCGCTATACCAAGCTGATCGATTCCCTCAGCTTCCTCCGGGTCAATTACGAGAACCAGCTCACCTTTACCAAGATCCTCTCAGAGCTGCCTACTGATGCGGTCATAGCCAAGAACACCAAGAAGGCACGCAAGCTCTCATCCGTGGGGTTTACCAAGGTCCGCCGCTCCTATCTGCAGATGAAGATCTACAAGCTCTCGGACCGCGCCCAGGCCCTGGAGGACGCCGAGGCCCTGACCGAAGCAGGCCGCGAGAAGGGGCTCCTGGCCCCGGACGAGAAGTTCATCGTCCGGAAGGTGCGTTTCCGCAGGGGACATCGGAGAGGGAGCTACTACAGCGTCATGGTAAAGCAGCTGCCCTTCAAGCGTGCGGTGGCCCTGGGGGCCTATCTGACCGCCGAGAAGGAGGAGATATCCGATCAGTTCTCCTTCTGGGACTACGACGCCCGCAACCGGCCGAACAGGGCCTATGACAACATGGAGGCCGGCAGGGTGCGCAAGAACATGCACCTTCGCAACTACAACCGCAAGCCCCGGCTGTCCGCCGAGGAGCGGGAGTATATCAAGAGCCTGGACCTGCCCCTCTGAGGGGTTCGGCTCCGGACATCACCGGGAAAAGCCTTTGGGGGTATAAGCCCGCACCGGACTGTGGCGCTGTCCGATGGCCAGTACTTTCCGATTAAAATGCTTGACCTTCCGGGGACTCCGTTTTTTAAGTACATTCAGGGGGCGGCCCCGGCGTAACAGCAAAACCTGGACCTGCCGCAGAGGGGGACGATGTACAGTTCATCCCGCACCTTGACAGGGGGATGGACACTCCGGCCCCGGAATGCAACTGGTCTGATAATTTTTTATAAGGAAAAAGGGAGAAGACATGGCAAAAGCAAGCAACAACGGGAAAAAGGGCGCCGAGAAGGCCGCTGTAAAGGGGAAGGTAAAATACCCCGACAAGTATACGGCTCAGAGCATCCTTCAATATATCTCTGAAAAGCACGATATTCCCAAGGCGAGGGCCAAGGAAATCATTGAAGACGTTTTTGATGTGATCCACGCCGGCGTCATCAAGGGAGAGCGCGTTCCCGTAGGCAAGTTCGGCAAGCTGCACATCAAGGTCAAGCCCGCCACCAAGGCGAGAATGGGCAGAAACCCCATCACCGGCGAAGAGATCAAGATAGCCGCGAAAAAGGCCACCAAGGTGCCCAAGTTCACCTTCAGCAAAGCCTACAAAGACGCGGCCCTCAAAGCCAGCGTGAAGAAGTAAGAAACAGAGACCTTCAGCCGCTTTTACGGTACTGGGCAATCTGCCTCGATATCCCGAGGAGATTGCCCTCACCGTCCCACAACTCACCGTCCGATTCCAGCAGTCCGCAGGTGATGAATCTCGTTCGAAAGAGACCCATGATCCAGTTGCCTTGGGGATAATTCCTTATGTTGACCGACAGCTCCAGGGTGGGCACCCAGGCTGTGAGCCCCTGGCTGGCCAGCACCGGCGGGGGGAAGGCATCCGCCATGAGGAGCAGGGAGAGCAGATCATGGGACCGCTCCTCCCGGAAGGAGACCCATCCCCTCTGCTCGGAGACATCCGACAGCCTGCCCTGAAGCCACCCCGCGCAGACAGGATCGAGCCTCAGGTCCAGCCGGTCATAGAGGGTATACCGGGGAAGCGCGGGGAGGGAAATGCAGGCGTCCGGAGGCGCCGCCGGCGGAGCGGTTGATTCATAGCGCTCCACGGGGCATTCCAGTGGCGCCGCGGCAAAGGTTCCCAGGAGACGGATCTTTTCCCTCCCCTCCTGGAGGAGGCGCGCGCTGTAGCGGCTGAACTGCCCGGAGGAGGATATCTCCTCCACCAGGATGTCCGCCGCGCCGGGGACGCATCGGGACACGTAGTTGGCGGTGATCACCGGGGTGGAGCATTTACCGCTCACCTTCAGGAGGGCGGCGGTTAAGAGGGCCATCAGGTAGCCGCCGTTGGGGTTGCCGTTGATGGACCATTCGTCCGTCACGGCGGCCCGGAAGTGCAGCGGTTCCACGGTTTCCAGGGACAGGTCCCGATCCAGGGGATGCATAAGTTTACCTCCTTAAGCCGGTTCTGTGCTTACGGCAGTATCTCGAAACAGGTCTTGATGTCCATCCCCGGCTCCAGCAGGGGAAGAAGCTTCTCCAGGGAGGTCATGATGTTGGCGGAATGGAGCTTCAGGGCCTCCTTGTCCTGGTATTTTTCGTAAAAGAGAAGGGCGTTGTCGTCCCCCTTCACCCGGTGGGGCACATAGGCCAGGCATCCCGGCTCGGCGGCTTTGATTTTAGGGACGATCTCCTTCAGCGCCTCCTGGGCCTCATCCATCTTTCCTTCCTTTACCTTCAGCGTGGCTATCAGCGTTATCATTTCTTTCTCCTTGGAATAATTATCTTTATTATACCATCCGATGTTGCGGTTGCCGGGTAAAAATGCAAGAAATAAAACCTGCCTCCGGATAATAGAGCACAACCGAAGCCGTCCTTTGAATCCGCCCCCGATTCATAGACTGCCCCCCCGCCGAAATCAGGGGCCTTCGGAGCTTCATTAGAATAGACTCCCCTGATCATTTATCAGCACTAATCCTTTCTTTTAGCTTGACTAAATCCCCTTCCGGGAAAATCCTGAGACAAATCACAAGTGAAAAGGAGATCCCCCCATGCCCCGACGAGAGGATATAAAGAAGGTTATGATCATCGGTTCCGGCCCCATCATCATCGGCCAGGCCTGCGAGTTCGACTATTCCGGCACCCAGGCCTGCAAGGCCCTCCGTTCCCTGGGATACGAGATCGTCCTGGTCAACTCCAATCCCGCCACCATCATGACGGACCCCGGGATCGCCGACGTGACCTACATCGAACCCCTCAACGCCAAAACCCTGGAGAAGATCATAGAAAAGGAGCGCCCCGATGCGCTGCTCCCCAACCTGGGCGGGCAGACGGGGCTCAATCTCTCGTCGGAACTGGCCCGCTCGGGCGTACTGGAGCGCTACGGCGTAAGGGTGATAGGCGTCTCGGTGGATGCCATCGAGCGCGGGGAGGACCGGACGGAGTTCAAGAACACCATGGAGCGCCTCGGCATCGAGATGCCCCGGAGCAAAGCGGTCAACACCGTGCCGGACGCCGAGAAGGTGGCCGAGGAACTGGGGTATCCCGTGGTGATACGCCCCGCCTACACCATGGGGGGCACCGGCGGCGGCCTGGTCTATAACCTGGAGGAGCTGCGGACCATCACCGCCCGGGGTCTTGCGGCCAGCCTGGTGCATCAGGTGCTGGTGGAGGAGTCCGTGCTGGGATGGGAGGAGCTGGAACTGGAGGTTGTGCGCGACGCCCTGGGGCAGAAGATCACTGTCTGCTTTATCGAGAACGTGGACGCCATGGGCATACACACCGGCGACTCCTACTGCACCGCACCGATGCTCACCATCGCGCCGGAGCTTCAGCAGAAGCTTCAGAAATACTCCTACGACATCGTCGAGGCCATCGAGGTCATCGGCGGCACCAACGTGCAGTTTGCCCACAACCCCAAAGACGGACGGGTGGTGGTGATAGAGATCAATCCCCGGACCTCCCGATCCTCCGCGCTGGCCTCCAAGGCCACCGGGTTCCCCATCGCCTTCGTATCCTCACTGCTGGCCGGCGGCCTGACGCTTGACGAGATCCCCTACTGGCGC
>CALCJG010000141.1 GCA_937967705.1 uncultured Spirochaetia bacterium | reverse complement strand
CTTTTTCCCCCTTACGTATATTTCCGTGGCGTTATCGAAAAGCAGAGATTCTATCTTTTTTGTCTGTACATCGCTGTAGCGCACCCAGATCCGGCGTATCCCCTCCTCCAGGACAATACCCTGTTCTGTAAAAGAGGCCTTCCAGCCATACTTTGAAAAATCACAGAGAAAGGCCTCAATGACCCCCCTGCGGAAATCCCGGAACATCAGCTGGGAACCCAGGTAGAAAATATTGTGCTCCTCCACTTTTGTATCTCTGTAGGTGTAAAAGATATAAGAACCGTCAGCGTTCCGGCGGTATTTAACATCGATGCTCATCACCTCGCCGTTTTCATAAAAGCAGGCATCAACGCCGATGTGCCAGGTTATCTTCTCATGCCTGCCGTTGATGGAGACCGTCTCACCTTTCAAAACGTAACCCGTGCGGAGGGCGCCGGCCCGGCGGCAAAACAGGAGATGAGCAGAATTATCAGGTTCTTGACAATCCATCGGGTCATAGTCCTTGCTCCAGGAATTTCTCACCCTAGCGCATCACACCGCATAACACAAGAAGAATACTACCCGGCCATCATGCGCTCCATGACCCGCTTTTCCGCGTAGAGAAGAATATCCCCCATGGCCTTTCTGGCGCCTTCCGCATCACGTTTTTCCAGCGCCCTGAGCAGCTTTTTATTGAGGGCCAGCGAGCGCTCCGGGGCCCCGGGCAGGCTGTAGAAGAGGTCCGTCATGGTTTTGTAAACCGGTACGAAGGAGCGGAAGATGATGATGCTGATGAGGTTGCGGGAGGCGGACACCAGGCGGAAGTGTATATCGTAGTCGCACTGGCTCTGCAGGGCCACATCCCCCAGGGACCGCGCCTTGGTCTCGATCAGGGCCCTCAGGGCCAGCAGGTCTTCCGGGGATAGGTTCGCCGCGGCATCCCCTGCCGCCTGGGTCTCCAGGGTATAACGGTAGCGCAAAAGCGACTGTGTGAGGGCCGGGTCCAGCGCCCCCCTGATCTTCATCACCTGGACCAGCACGTCCAGGGTCCCCTCCGTCATGAAGTCCCGAACCAGCGTGCCGCTCTGGGGGACCGTCTCCACGTATCCCATCTGCGCCAGCATGGCCATCGCCTCACGGATGGCGAAGCGGCTGGTTTTGTATTTTTCAGCAAGCTCCCGCTCCGGGGGCAGCTTGCTCCTGGGTGGGTAGACCCCGCGGATGATATCCAGCTGCATGTCGTTAAAGATGTCCAGCGCCCGCTTGTTCGATACGGTCATGGCGACCCCTGTTACGAATGGAAATTCTGGTTATACCAATTACTCCCTCTCCCCGCGGATGGCAAGGAATTTTTGTTGACATCTGGTTATACCAGTTGTATATTTGGTATAACCAATTACAAGGAGAGACTGCCATGAAAATCGCCGCCATCGAGCTCTACCACGTATCCGTGCCGCTCAAAGAAACCTTCTGGCCCACATGGATCCCGGGCTATCCCCAGACCCACAACCGCTTTACCCTCATCAAACTCGTGACCGACGAGGGGATCGAGGGCTATTCCGCCGGAACCGCCATGGGGCGTGAGCGCGAGGGGCTGGGAGACCTTCTGGGGGGCTACCTCATCGGGGCGGACCCCACTGACATCGACCGCGTCCAGAGCCTCCTGAAGCAGGCGGGTTTTGTGGGATGGCGCAACTTCTGGATCGAACCCGCCTGCTGGGACATCATCGGCAAGAAACAGGGTCGCCCCGTCTACGAACTGCTCGGCGGCAAAGCCCGGCCCGTCGAGGTCTACTGCTCCACCGGCGAGATGCACGATCCCCACAGGCGGGTGGAAGAACTCCAGGCCATGAAAGCCCGGGGCTTTAAAAGCGCCAAGCTCCGCGTCAAACACCACGAGCTTAAGGACGACATCCGGCACATAGAGACCGTACGCCGGGGCATGGGGGGTGATTTCGTCCTGGGGGTGGACGCCAATCAGGGATGGCTGGTCTCCATCGTCGACTCGGTACCCGCCTGGGACCTCAAGCGGGCGGAGTCTTTTGCCAAGGCCTGTTACGACAACAAGATCGACTGGCTGGAGGAACCCCTGGACAACCGCGACTACGACGGCAACGCCGCCCTCAAGAAGAAATCCAAGGTCAAGATATCCGGCGCGGAGCTCAACTACGGATGGGACGAGATCAAGATCATGTTCGAGAAAGACTGCTTCGACGTCTATCAGCCCGACGCCACCTTCGCCGGGGGGATCGCCCAGGTGATGCAGGTGATCGAGGCCTGCAAAAAACAGAAGCGCCTCTTCACGCCCCACACCTGGACCAACGGCATCGGTTTCTACGTCAACTGGAACCTGGTGCTGGCGGACAGCAACAATCAGTTGCCGCTGGAATACCCCTTCGAGCCGCCCTCCTGGATCCCGGAGTTCCGCGAGGGAATCATCGCCCCCATCCTCCCGGATAAAAACGCCCTCCTGCAGCCCTTTACCCGGCCGGGCCTGGGCTTCGAGATCGACAAAAAGCTCCTCCGCAAATACGGCAAGCGCTTCTTCAAGATGACCGCCACCGGCCTCAAGCTGAAGGTCATCCGCGAGAAGGGCCTCAAGGCCGCCCTGGAGTTGAAGAAAAGGAAAGAGGGGGGATGAGAAATACCCTGGAGGGGAAAGCCCCGTTAGCCGGAAGCTCGTTAGACGGAAAGACCGTATCTTCGAAAAAACACCTTGATGCCGAAAAGCCCCCTCTTTAGGGGGCTTTGTTATTCAAATCAGTGCAACCCTTCCGGAGACATCCCCCTTTCATCCCTTCTAAAATATCTTCCTCAGCAGTTTCGCTATGGTAAGAATAAAATTCTTATGGGAGATGGGAAAGATCATTAAAAGCGTGAGTTCATCCCTGTATTGTGTCTGTTCGAAGTAGTATGTAGAGACGGGATCTTTCTGCGAGGCGCTTTACTTTATGTCCTCCTCCGTAACGTTGACCTGGTTTTCGGTTTTCACTACGCATCCATACAGCGGAAACACCATGAGCGCCAGGCATAATCCCGCTACTGTTATTAATGATGTATTCAGAGGATTTATTTTTTCTTTCTGCTGTTCTCTATCTGTTTGTATACCGACGGGCACAGCCCCCTTACGTCGGATTCGGTGAGCTTAATGCTTTTCGCGCTCAGTTTAATTTTCTCGGTTTTATCATCCGAGGTTTTGACACCCACGGTCTTATCGCCCATATTGGGGGGCAAATATGACATAAAGTGCTTCTTCTTCTCCGTTATACAGGTGAAAGCAGCATTATATCTCTTATTAGTTTTCATCTCATTCAAACAGCTGGTACATTGTTTCTCACTGGGAAAAAGATATGTTTTACTGGCGCCCCAAACGGCGACGGTGAGCGACGTAATCACAATGACGATCATGGCAAATATTTTTTTCATCTTGATCTCCTCCATTTTAATAGATATTTACTATTTAAAAAAATGGATTTATTTCAACAATTATTTTCATATATCCCTTATTTTATTAATTGAACCGGAGCGGATTTACTTGCGCTCCTTTATTTTTACATACATACAATCAATTTCATCATTTTCTCAATGGACCTCATTGAAATCACGCGAAAAAGTATAATGAATATCTACATCGCTCACCGCCGCTTTGATGACCCTTCCCTTTAAAACGCTGTTGATTTTCGTGCCGTTGATCCTTCCTCCAATATATTCACCAAGATATAAGTCTTTACCTATGCCGTTGATATGCAGAGCGACGGCCCCCTGATGCACCGTTGATATCAATGTATAGGAGGTTACCATCCCTTCCCAGTAAAAAGTTCCGCGACTGAATGCCTTGATGAGAAGTACACGCTTTTGGAAGTTAACCCTCCAAGATAAAAAAACCCTTGCAGGGGGCCTTGAAATTTGCCGCCATTAAAAACGGGACCACTCCCCGACAAAGCCAAAAATACCTTCTTAAGATGAGCCAGGCCTTTCCCGCCTGACTTCCGGAGGCGACTGAGGGAAATATGACAGTCCCGCAGTCGGGACATAACCTGGGTTCACTGTTAAAGCTGCATTCCAAAATCCCATCCCACCCTTATCTCCCCCTATTCATCCGCTTCAATTCCCCAGCCCCTCCCATGCCCCTCCAATTGAGATCCCGGAAAGGCAGGGGGTTTTCGGCCGAAAACCCCGACAGGTATTCTTTTGCAATAAAGATTCCCCTCTCCCACACGTATAAAAAGAGGGATCACAATGTTTTCACATTGCAACCCGACCCTTAAACCATCCGCCGCAGGCGGATACCTTATAGCTCGACTGCGACGCGCATGGAGGCGCTAGTGCAGCACCCGGGCAGGAGGCCCGTCTGGGTGCTGCGCTGAGCCGCACCAAACGGAGCGAAGCGGAGTGACTGCGGCGAGTTTCGAGCGATCCAGCCCCTCCGGCGTCTGAGGAGGGCGCGGGAAGGTGCAGGAAGGGTGCCGCCCTGCACCCTTCCTGCGGGGTAAGTTCCTCCCCAGGAACAAATCCCCGGACCCCCGGCAGTAGGTCCGCCTCTGCGCTGCCCTGAAACGCATCGGGATACATGCCCTCCCCCTGACGGGTGCACATAAAAAAGCCCCCGGTAATCCGGGGGCTTTTTGAACGCCTTTAGATTTCTGAATTTTTTAATACCCTTTGCCCTTCAGGTCTTCCACCATGGCGACAAGCTTGTCAGGAGCGCTGAAACCGGGGGTGGCACCGAAGAAATGGCCGATGGCATTGATATGGGATACACCGCCGCACCACCAGGCGCCACCGTCGATCCCTCTGTAGGTTCCCCACTTGGCGGAGGTTTCGGATACGAGACCGTCGTTGGTTCCTTCATAGAAAAGAAGCAACAGGTAAGTGGGCTCGAGAACCAAGTCTGCCGTTACGGTCTTCACCTTTACGGCATAGGACTGATAGTAGATGCCGCTCACATTGGGGGTATTGGGATTGAAGGTGTTGTTCATATAGGGACGGGATACGGCGATCGCGTTGTCATAGCTGTTGGGACTCGAGTCTCCCATCAGGAAGGCGTAAACCACATCCAAGGTGGCGCCGAGGAGCCATCCTCCTACGTCACCGGCAACACCGATGATGACGTCAGCCACCGCACTTCCCCGCTGAGGGCTGCAGTAACTGGTATGGCTGGCAATCTTGGAACCCAGACCGAGGTTGGAGATGGCATAGCGGGTGTAGATACCGCCGTGGGAATGACCGATGACGTTAACCTTCGCTTTTCCGGTTACCGCCAATACCTGCAGAACCTGGGATTTCCAAGAGAGGGCTTTGTTCTGTGTAGAATCCATGCAGTTTACTTTCGTTACGTAAACATCCGCACCCTCATCTTCCAGAGCGCTCTCAATGCCCCACCAGTAATTGATAAAGCCCAGCATATCATCCGTTGCGCCCATTCCATGAGCCAGAACGACAGGATACTTCGTCGCACATTTGGGAGTGCTTCCCCCCGCAAAAAGGGCTACCGGTACGGCAAACATGAGAATGATGGATAAAACCAGAACCTTCTTAAACATTGTTGACCTCCTCTTGTATGGACACTCATCCTTTATTTATCTTTGAATATGATACACTATATTAATACGGCCAGTCGGTTTCTCTGTCAATATATTTTTTCATCCGAACAGACGGTTTTTTTTAAATTTTTATTTTTTTTCCTTGTTTTGTAGACTCGAGATTTTAAATAGTCTTTATTAGCTGAATGCTCAGGACTTTTCAGGAACCGTTTTTTTCTAAAAAAAGGGATAAATCTGCCTGCCCTCAGAACGTTTTCCTGTTGATTTTGACCCGGTCTTGAGGCACAGTTCATCATCCGAGTATCGTCAGAGAGTCCTGATTAAAGGCTGTTTATTTTACACATAATACAAGCGGGGTTCATCAATGGACAAATCAGGTTATACAGCCTATCAGCTTCTGGAGATTCGGGGGAGCCTTACCTACTTGATGCTGATGATCGGAACAACAATCATCGCCTCGAGCTTTCAGGCCATGGCCCAGGTGACCCTGGCCGGAATTCTCCCCCCGCTGCTCATCAACCTCATCAACATACTCCTTGCCTTTATCATCTATAGAAGAAAAAAACAGCTGAAAAGCGCCGCGGTCCTCTCCTGGGTGCTGGGCTTCATTACCATATTCATTCCCATCATGGCCAAATACAATTACGGTATCAAGGTAGACTGGACCTTCGCGGCGGAATCCTACAACTCCTCCATTCTGCTGGTGGTTTTCGTGGCCATGCTGCAACTGCTCTTCAACAAGCGCCTGTTTGTGACCATGGCAGCCCTGGCCTTTATTAACTGGGCCCTTTTCTTTTTTATAGCCTACAAGATGGGGGCCAAGATGTACCTTATGGCCATGGACGGCAGTACCCCCATTCACGGCGTGGTCATTCTCCGGGAGGTCTTTTTCATCCTCATGTCCATTCTGCTCTGTTATGTGAGTTACCGGAATATCCCGGTCATCATCGACTACGACCGCAGAACGGCAAGGCAGCGGGATATGATATCGCATCAGGCTCGGGTACAGGCGGATATGACCCATCAGATCAAGGACAAGATGGGCAATCTCTGCGAGCAGGTGAACGAGGAGAACCGCCTCATCGAAAACTTTTACGGGAAAATGCAGCATCAGGCCGCCACTTTCGAGCAGATCTCCGCGACCCTCGAGGAGCTTCTGAGTTCCGCGGAAAACATCAACACCTCCTCAGTGGAGCAGCTGGACGGCAACGTGAAGATGGAATCCATCGTCAACGAATTCAAGGAAATCAAGAGCGAGACCAAGAACAATCTGACCGCCACGCTGGAGGACATGAACGCCGTAGTGGCCCAGACCAATGTCGGGAACGAGCAGCTCCAGGCCGTGGAGAGCACCATCGGCCGGATCCGGGAGCAGAGCCGGATGATCGCCGAGACCGTGGCCATGATCGTGGATATTGCCGACCGTATCAACCTGCTCTCCCTGAACGCCAGTATAGAAGCCGCCCGGGCCGGGGAGTTCGGAAGGGGTTTTGCCGTTGTGGCCGACGAGATTGGGAAGCTGGCCTTTCAGACCTCGGAGAGCATCAAGGAGATCGAAAAGGTCCTCACTCTGAGCACCCGGACCACCGAGGAGGGGGTCGAGGTGATTCAGTCGACGGCGGTGCTCATCAAGGAGATGATCAACCGGATGTCCGGCAGTTCCGACAAGATCAAGGTCCTCACGGAGAGCATCTTCGTGGAGGAGAAGTACATCAACATCATCATAGAACAGATGTTCAAGAACATCGACCTGGCCCGGAACATCGGGATCAGCACCGAGGAGCAGAAAAACGCCATTGAGAGTACAACCAAGGCCATAGAGAACATCAACGAGATCATCGCCCAGATGGTAGGGGAGATCCGGGAGATGACCACCGCCTCCAGTATCATCCTGAAAAACGCCGAGGAACTGATGGCCAGGGCCGAAGAGGCCGTCAAACCGGAGCACTGATTTTAGTTTGACAGTCCCCCTTTCTCTGCCTATTATTTCTCTATAGGCCAAAACTCACACACTCCCAGATGATTATCATGCGAAGGATGACCGGCATAGCCCTCGCGGCCCTTTTACTGCTGGGCTGCGGGAAGGAGTCCCGCTCCGAGGTGCGGAAATCCGCCCTGGCAGGGACCTGGTATCCCGCCGGCGCAGGAGAGCTCTCCCGTACCGTTGAGGGGTTTCTCAAAGGGGCCCGGGCCGAAACGTCCCTCCGGGACCCCTGGATCTTCTTTCTCCCCCACGCCGGGTACGCCTATTCCGGTGAGGTTCTCGCTTCCGGATATTCCCTGATGAGGGGCCGGGATCCCGATCTGATCGTCATCATCGCCCCCTCCCATTACGGGAGCTTTTCCGGATGCTCCCTGCCCTCGGCGGACTGGTACGAGACCCCCCTGGGACTCGTGCGGGTGGACCGCTCCGCGGCAGCCGAACTCCTGAAAACGCCCTATTTCCATAACCATCGCCGGGCCCACGAGAAGGAACACGCCATTGAGATCCATCTCCCCTTCCTCCAGACGGTATTTCGGGGCGTTCGGGAGAAGGAGACCCCCATCCTGCCGGTACTGGCGGGGCAGATAACGCCCGGGGAAGCCCCCCTCATCTCCCGGCATCTGATGGACGTTATCCGAAAGAAAAGACGCCCCCTCCTCATCATCAGCACGGATTTTACCCATTACGGGCCCCGATTCGGCTACCGGCCCTTCGGAGGCGTTTCTGGAAAGGCCTTGAGGGAGAAAATCCGGGTCCTGGATGAAGGGGCCCTCAAATACATCCTCCGCGGGGACCCGGTGGGCTTCGATGCGTACATGCGTAATACCTCCGCCACCATTTGCGGCCGCAATCCCATACTCCTGGCCCTGACCCTGCCCCTGCGGGATTACCGTGCGGAACGAATCGCCTATAGAAACTCCGGGGATGATACAGGGGATTATGAAAATTGCGTAACTTACGCCGCCGTCGCCGCCGTCGGCGGGGGGGTAAAGGACTCCTCCGGCGCCCTGTCACCGGAAACACGCCGCTATCTGCTGAGGCTCGCGAGAAGCCATCTCAGCTCCTGGGTTAACCGGGGCAGAGGGGAGGATTCCCCCGGGGCGGACATCCCCCCCTCGTGCCTTGAAAAGCGCGGGGTCTTCGTAACCCTGAAGAAGAAGGGGACATTGCGGGGCTGCATCGGCTACATCGAGGGGATCAAACCCCTCTGCGAGGGCGTGAGGGACAACGCCTATAACGCCGCTTTCCGGGACCCGCGCTTCGAACCCCTGAAAAAGGGTGAGCTTAAGGAGGTCCGCATAGAGATCTCCGTTCTCACCGTTCCCATGCCCGTGCGGGATATCCGGGACATCCGCGTTGGGCGCGACGGACTCATCGTGGAGCATAACGGCCGCAGGGGGCTTCTGCTGCCCCAGGTTCCCGTGGAATGGGGATGGAACCGCGAGGAGTTTCTGCGTCAGACCTGCCGCAAAGCCGGCCTGCCGGATAACGCCTGGATGACCGGCGCTAAAGTCTATGCCTTCCAGGCCGAGGTTTTCGGGGAGGGTGATGGGTGATGAAGGGGAACCGTCTCAGCCGCAGGGATCTCCTTTATAAGGGCGGCTGCGCCCTCGGCTCCCTGCTGGCCGGAAACCTTCTCCTGGACTCCTGCAAGGACGGCTCCCTCTTCTCCCTCTCCGGGGATTCCGCGTTCGTAAAGCCCGCGCGCCACTGGCGCAGCGCCGGGGATGGGAAGGTACAGTGCCTCCTCTGCCCCAACCGCTGTCTCCTGAACAGGGGCGAAAAGGGGGCCTGCCGGGACAGGCAGAACAGGGACGGCCGGCTCTATACCCTGGTCTATTCCCGCATAGCCGCCCTTCAGATCGACCCGGTGGAAAAGAAACCTTTCTTCCACTTCCTCCCCGGGTCCAGCGCCCTCTCCGCCGGGGTGGCGGGATGCAACTTTTACTGCAAGTTCTGCCAGAACTGGCAGCTCTCGCAGTTCTCCCCGGAGGATCTGGATGCCGAGGCCGTATCACCCTCAGACCTGGCAAGCCGGGCCGTGAAGCGGGGCACGCCCATCGTGGCCTTTACCTACAACGAACCCACGGTGCAGTTCGAATACGTTGTGGACGCCGCCGCGAAGGCCCGCGCCCGGGGCCTCAAGTCCGTGATCATCTCCAACGGTTACATCAGCGCCAAACCGGGCCGGGAATTCGCCCGGGCGCTGGATGGCATCAAGATCGACCTCAAAGCCTTTCGGCAGAAGTTCTATTCCGACATCTGCGGCGGCTCCCTGAAAGAGGTTATGCGCAATCTCGAGCTGGTCCGCGGTTCCGGCCGGTGGCTGGAGATCGTGGTCCTGATAATACCGGGGCTCAACGATTCCCCCTCAGAGATAAGGGAGATGACGCGCTGGGTCGCGGGAACTCTTTCCCCCGACGTGCCCATGCACTTTACCCGCTTCCATTCCACCTATCTGATGCGCAATCTCCCTCCGACCCCCGTGTCAACCCTGGAACGGTGCCGGGAGATCGCCCGGTCCCAGGGAGTCCGGTACGCCTACGTGGGGAACGTTCCGGGACACCGGTGGGAAAACACCTACTGTCACAGCTGCGGCCGCGTCATCATAAAGCGGGGGGGATTCTACAGTGTCCAGAATCTTCTCCGGAAGGGCAGATGCCCCTACTGCCGAACCGTCATTCCCGGCGTCTGGGTTTAAGGGACGATGAAAGCCGCTGAATTGATTACAATCAGCAGGGGACGTCTCGCGGCGGCGTACTTCGGCTTCGCCTCGGCCATAGGACAGGTCCTTCTCATCCGGGAGATGCTGGCGGTCTTTCGCGGCAATGAGTTCATCATCGGCATGATCTTTGCCGGCTGGTTTTTCGGTGTCTTTCTCGGTGCCCGCTTCAGCCCCATGAGGCAGGAAGAGGCCGGCCTGAAAAGCCTGACCCGCTGCGCGATCCTTTTTCCCCTCATCCTTCTGGGAGCGGTCTATCTCTCACACGCCCTGCCGGTCCTCTTTCCCCGCACGGCCGGCGGCTATTACGACCTGACAACGGAATTCCTGCTGGCCCTTCTCCTCACGGCGCCGGCCTCCTTCTGCGTGGGCTTCTTTTTCCCCATCGCCGTGGCCCTGTCCGACGCCGGGGATTCCCGCGCGGGAGGGGTCATCTATCTCTGGGAGTCCCTGGGTTCCTTTGCCGGGGGTGTTCTCTTCTCTTTCGTTCTCGTCTTGTTTTTCAATCCCCTCGGAATCACCCTGATGCTTTTGGCCCTGGCCCTTCTGCTCCGGGCCGCTGTCCTCATTCCCTCGAAAAGAACCGCCTGTCTCCCGCCCTTGGCCATCCTCTGCCTGATCCCCTTCAGCAATACGGCCGAACAGGCCCTGTTCGAAACCCTCTGGGCCAGGAGCCGCACGGGAATCCTGACGGAGTATCAGCGTACGCGTCATCAGATGATACAGGTGGAGAAGACCGGCGATCAGATCAATTTCTACGGTGATGGGATGCACATAAGCTCACTGCCGGACAATTATGAAACCCGCGGCCTGTTTCATCTCATACAGGCGCTGAAACCGCCACAACACCCCCGCATACTCCTCATCGGCGGGGGACCAGGTTCCCTGGCCGGAAACCTCCTGGCGGCCGGGGCCGATTCCGTTAGCTGCTGCGAGACAGACCCTGATCTTCTGCGATTGATCAGCTCTTTCGCGGAAAAACTCTACGGTCGCGGCAGAGGGGTCGGCGGCTGCAGGATGATTTCCGAAGATCCCCGGCATTTTCTCAGGGAGAACCGGGAACGCTTCGACCTTATTCTGTGCGCCTCTCCCCTTCCCGAAAACGCCCTGACCAACCGCTCTTTTACCGTCGAGTTTTTCCGGCTCTGCCTCAATAATCTCGCGCCTGACGGCATCTTCCTGCTGGGAACCCGGGGATTTGAAACCGCCATGGGCTCTCTGGACCGGGAGTACCGGGCTTCGGTTTACCGTTCCTTCCGTTCCCTCTTTCCCTCGCCGCTGTTTACCACCGGGGACCCCATGTATCTGGCAGGGAAAGCGGACGGTTCCCCCTTCCCTGCCCCGGCAGAGATCATCCGGAAATACAGGCAGAACCTCCCATCACAGCGTACAGGCCTTATGTCTCCCGAGGTATCCGAGGGTTTCCGGGCTGAAGAGCTCCTGAGCTTCTTCGAACCCTCCAGGCTGGACTATTTCAAAAACACCATTGAGCCTCTCTCCGAACAGGTACCGGTCAACCGGGACGACAGACCCAACGCCTTCTGGAAAAGCCTGCTCCTCTCGGCGCTGCAGGAGGGCTCTCTGCTCTATGAAATCTTCAGAAAACCCCTCTATCCCCTCATCGGGCTGAGCCTCGTCTCCCTCCTGCTGGTTCTGTATCTGCACAGGAGATACGGCCCGATGGAGGCACAGAGCGGCATCGTCATTGCTTGCATCGGCTTTACGGGGATATCCCTGGTGCTGATTCTGATGACCCTCTATCAGAATTATCAGGGCATGATCTACTCCCGGATATCCCTCATAAGCGCCCTCTTCATGCTGGGACTGGCGGCTGGAAGCGGGCTCGCCCTGCGCGGATTTTTTTCCTCCGTTTTTCGGGCGCTCCTGCTCCTGCTGTGTTCCCTGGGGGCTATCTTGATCTATATGGAAGGACGCTGGGAATGGCTCTTCTGGATGATACTGGTAGTCGTTTCGTTTCAGTGCGGCGCGGTCTTTACATCCCTTTACGCGGGGACGGTAAGAGACGATCCCCATACAACCGCCTCTAATCTCGATGCGATGGATTTTTACGGCTCTCTGGCAGGCTCGGCGGGGACGGCCCTGCTTCTGATCCCCGCCTTCGGAATAAGGGTCGCACTGGGGGTCAATGCCCTCGTGCTGGGCATCGCCCTTCTGGCGGTCCTCTATTCCCGGTTCAGGATACCCGGGAGGAACTCCTCGATAAACCTCTGATCCTCCATTCCCGTCAATTCGCTGTAACGCGCGGAACCGATCTGAACAAGGTCCTCTCCGCAGGAACAGCGGAAGTGCATGCGCGAAGCGTCATGATAGCAGTAATATTTGCGGTTCTCATTATAGACGGGAAACACGCTTTCCAGCCTCCCCTCCAGAAGATCCTCCTTGCGCCGGTGTATCATCTCCTGGGATAGGACAAGACAGTTCATATTGCCCCTGTGGCAGTTCAGCAGGCGGGAGTATTCCGTTTCTCCCCGGGATTCCATGAAGGCCCGGATATCCGCGTCACACTTTTTCGCGCTGCATTCCTGCTTGGTGTAGTAGCGGGAAAAGCTAAGCGCCCCGTAGGGCCCTCCGTCGTAGCGGCCGTAGACGAAAATCTTTTGTTTAATAGAAGCCAGGCAGATATAGACCGAATCCTCCACATCCGGGGACATCTGGGCATTGATCAAGTCCATGTCCCTACCGCAGGAATGGCACTGGATGATCTGATCTTCCTTCTGCTCGCTTTTTGTACAGGCGCCGGCATCAAACATTCAAGACCTCTTTTCACAAATCATATTTATATAAAATAGAATGGACCAATAAACCACAATATACTGACACTCGTGTCCAATTTCAACCTCTTTTTTTTTAAAAAGTTGCCGTTGTCAAAAGCAAATCAGGGCATTTTCTCTTCAAAAATTATTAATACTGGTAAACTCATTTCGTATTCTTCCCGCCCGTCAATGGCGGACGGGAAGAGAGGACAATCAGAGGCTGCCTATTTGTACAACCCATTGATCTCCTCTTTGAAATTGGTCAATACCGCCTTCCGCTTGATTTTCAGGGTGGGAGTCATCTCCCCCGTGGTCTCCGTCATCTTACGGCTCAGGACCAGGTATTTTTTGATACGCTCGTATTCCTCCAGTTCCCGGTTGGCCCTGGCGATTTCCTCGTCGATGACCTGTCTCAACTCCTCCCTGTTCACGAAATCCTCCCCTGCCCTGACACAAACCCGGGCTGCCCCTTCCTCGGCATATTCCAGGGCGGACTGATCAAAAGTAATCCCCTTTTCCCTGAAGAGCTCAATAAAGGCGTCGAAGTTGGGCACCACGATGGCGGAAACGAATTTCCGGTCATCCCCGATGGGGAAGACCAGGTCGATATATTTACTCAGCGAAAAAAGGCTCTCGATTCGGGCCGAGGGCACATTCTTCCCCGTATCCAGCACCATGATCCCCTTCTTTCGGTCGACGATCTTGACATAACCGTCCGCCACATGCTCCACGATATCGCCAGTCTTGTAGAACCCGTCTTCAGTAAAGGCCTCCCTGGTGGCCTCCGGGTTGTTCCAGTACCCGGAGAAGAGATTGTCCCCCCGCACCTGCCACTCCCCATCCTCGGCAATCCGTCCCTCCACACCGGTGGCGGGAGATCCCACGGAGCCGGGAAGAATTTTGCCCTGGCGGTTCAGAGTGATGGTGTTCCAGGTCTCTGTGAGACCGTATCCCTCCATCACCACGATGCCCATGGCGAGGAAGACCTTGCAGAGATCCGCCGGCAGGCTTCCTGCCGCGGAAAAGGCCCCGCGGAAACGCCCCCCGAAACGGTCCCGCACCTTGGAAAAGACCAGCCTGTCGAAGAGGCGGTACTTGAAGGCCAGCCATCGCCCCAGCCCCTCGGTGAGATCCGTCCCCTCCCGGATGTCGATAAACCCGTGCCTGTCAGAACGGGCCTCCACAACCTGTATGCCTGTCCTCAATGCGGCGTCGAAGATCTTCTTCTTGAGCGCCGATTTAGCCGCAAGGTCACGCATCGCCATGTAGATGCGTTCGTAGATTCGGGGCACCGACATGAAGATCATGGGCCGGAAGAGCTGAAGGTCCTCCACGATGGTCTTGGGTGTGGAATAGGCGATGGTTACCGCCGCCATCATGGCCGCCCCGTGTCCGCATTCCCTTTCATAGGTGTGAGAGAGCGGGAGGAAGGAGAGGAGCACGTCCCCCTCCCGGTACTCCGGGGCATCCTTGAGATCGCGGCAGACCGCCGAGTTGAAACTGAAATGCGTATGAACGGCACCCTTGGGCTGCCCCGTGGTGCCGGAGGTATAGACGATGGTCATGTAATCGAAGAGATCCACGGAACGCCAACGCCTCTCCACAGCCAGGGGGTCCCGGACCAGGGCGGCGCTTCCCCGCTCCCGCAGATCCTTCAGGCTCAGGATGCGCGGATCATCGCTCTGGAAGTTCTCCTCCAGCACGACGACCTTCTCCAGGGAGGTGAGGGATTTCCAGGCCTCCCGGATCTTGGGCAGGTTCTCGCTCTGAAGGAAGATCACCTTCGTGCCGGAGTCCGACAGGATGAAGCTCATCTCCGCCTGAGAGAGGGTGGGATAAACCGATACGGTGACCCCCCCTGCACTGAGGATGGCGTAATCCGCCCAGACCCATTCGGGGCAGGTGTGGCACATGACGGCGGCTCTGTCCCCCTTCTCGAATCCCGTCTCCATGAGACCCGAGGCGAGTTTTTTTATCATCCGCCAGGCCTCGGCATAGGTGATCGAACGGGTGAGGTCACCCTCCCGCCACCATTGAAATTTCCAAT
This sequence comes from uncultured Spirochaetia bacterium, assembly GCA_937967705.1. Classification (GTDB taxonomy): domain Bacteria; phylum Spirochaetota; class UBA4802; order UBA4802; family JAGODF01; genus CALCJG01. The sequence continues at coordinate 7,560 of CALCJG010000141.1, read as the reverse complement.
GGCCGCTGCGCACCGCATTTCGGTTCATGAGTGCCGGTGCCGTCAATTGTTCAATATACCACTTATTCAGAGCCTCTCCCATCACTTCCTCCCTGCAATCCTTTACGTTTGATTGTACGATACTGCCGGGTACTGCCCCGGTAAGAACTAGGGCAGTACCGCCCTTTTAATGGATCCCCGCTTATCCCTGCATCATCTTGTTGACGAATTCCAGGGTGGCCCTGGTTTCAGGATGGAACATGCAGTTAAGGGCCTCTCTCCAGCGGTTGGATGCCAGATAATGTTTCATCCGGTCAAGGGTCGGTATGCGCTGGGATTCCTTCAGCAGCGAAAAGGCCTTGCCCGGGTTGTCCCACCAGAGGGTAACGATCTGCTTGGCTCGGGGCATCAGGTTTTCCTCGTCCGCCAGTTCGTCCACGATACCCATCTCCAGCGCCTTTTCCACGCCGTAACGCTCGCCGTTGAACATCACATCCCGGTAGGTACGGTCGCTGTTGAGGCCGAAGCGCATGATCTCGGTCTGCACGATCGAGAGGCCCAGACCTATCTTGATCTCTGTCATTCCCAGCTGTATCTTGGGATGATTTTTCGCGATGCGGTAATCCGTAGCCATCGCCAGGATCACACCGCCGGCCATCGCCGCCCCGTTGATGGCGGATACAACCGGTTTGCGGCACATAAAGAGATCCATAAAGATGGGTTCTGTATACTCCTCGAAGAACTTGACGGTTTCCGCCAGGTCCTTGAAGCCCAGAAACATGGGCAGGCTGAAACCCGAGCAGAAGGCTCTTCCGGCTCCTGTAAAAATGAGTCCCTTCAGGGAATCGTCGGTATTGACCTTCTGAACCGCATCCTTGATATGAAGCAGGGTTTCCTTGTCGATGTCGTTGAATTTCCCGTTGTTGAATTCGGCGATGAGTATGCCGTCCTCGACCCTCTGATTTATCATGGTTCCTCTCCTTTTAATAATGTGATTAACTTGATTTATATCCGGTCATGGGGATATCACTCCCCCGACAACCAGTGTTCCAGATTGACGTTTTCCCCCCGGAGCAGAAGCTCTACAAACTCCCGAAGCTCCTCCTCCCCGGCGGGCCATTCCCCCATCATTATCTTCTGCAGGCACATCCCCTCGATGGCCCCCAGGGTAAAGGAGGCCAGGAGCCGCGACCGGGGCCCCTTTTCCACCCCCATCAGGCGGCAGAAGACCGTTTCCACGTTGCCCAGCCATTCGCCGTACTTGTTGCGGTACCGCTCCTTCATCTTCTGATTGCCCTGCAGGGCTTCCCCCTCCAGATGGAGATTGAGGCGGTTCTTCTCATCATCCCGGATGCGGCCCAGCACCCCCGCGGCAATTTCGCGGACGACTTCCTCCCGGTTGAAATCCCCCCGGGCCAGCTCCCGCGCCACACGGTAGGATTCCGCATTGTCCCGCTCCATGATGTCGTAGAGGATGTCGTCTTTGGTCTTGTAGTAGTAGTAGAGGGCCCCTTTGCTGATGCCCGCCGCATCAGCCACCATCTGCAGGGTCGTGCCGTCCACACCCATGCGGGAGACCACGGTGCGGGCCGCTTCGATGATTCTAGATCGGCTGTCAGCAGTTTTTACATTCATCCTGTCCTGCCGAAGGAGTAGTGACCGGACCTTATAAGCCGGCCGGCCGACTTGACACTGCTCTGACCCTTCCCCCCTGTCAATGATTTTTTTACATAATCTTAACGCTGCAAAGGGTTGACGTATCATAACCGGCAGTATTCCCTAGAACAGCAGGATTTTTAATCTCTGACCCCGAAAAAAGGGGTCAGAGCCCCCATCTCAGGACGGAGCAGACCCATGCCATTTAACCGTATTACCTCATTAAAGGGAATTCGCCCCCTCCAACGGGCATATTGCTGCCCTTTTTGCAACAGCAGGGGTCAGAGCCCCCTCCTTGGCCCCCCTGCGGCGGTCTGCAAACTCCGGGAAGGTTCGAAAAAACCATGAAAACGGAGCTGGAACTGCTGAAAAACGAGCTGGAGATACTCACCGAGCTCAACGATCAGATCCGCCTGGATATGGATTTCGACAGCTTCCTCGACCAGATCATCGGCACCCTGCGCCGCCGGGTGCAGTTCGACGGCTGCAACTTCGCCTTCATCGACACCGACGGCTACATGCGTCTTCACCGTATCCGGCATGAGCAGATATCCCCTAAATCCCGCCTCTCGGAGGATTACCTCGACCGGGTCTATGCCCGGCGTTACGATGTAAAAACCAGCCCCGACTGGGCCTGCCGCGTGGCCCGGGAGAACATCGAGATCCATCTGCCGGAAATCCGCCTGGATGAGTTTACAGGCCCTGACCGGGAGATGCTCGTCAACTACGGCATCACCAGCCTCTATTATCTTCCCATCCGGCTGGAAGACCGGGTGCTGGGAACCATGCGCTTCCATAATTACGGCGGCCCCATGCCCCTCTCGGAATTCGAGAAGGAGCTGATCCGGCGGCGCACCTCCATCGTGGCCCGGGCGGTGGAAAACATGCGGCTTTATACCGACCTCAAACGAAAAAACAGCATCATAGAGGAAGACCTCCGCATGGCGGAAAAGATTCAGCGCAACTTCCTGCCTCGAAGGCTCCCGGACTTTCCAGGGATCGCCGTGGAGGCGCGCTATCTCCCCATAAAGGAGGTGGGGGGTGATTACTACGATTTCCTCCTTCCCTCGGACGGGAGGAGACATTTCGGCGTCATCATCACCGACGCCTCGGGCCACGGCGTCCCGGCGGCCTTCATCACCAGCATGGTCAAGATGGCCTTCAAGAGCCCCTATGTATGGGAACACATGGCATCCCCCTCCGCCGTCCTCCGGGAGATTAACCAGAACCTCATGGACCAGCTGGCGGGCAATTTTGTGACCGCCTTCTACTGCTATTTCGATCTTGAGGAAGGAACTCTTACTGCCTCCTGCGCCGGGCATACTCCCGCCTATCTCATACACCGAAAGCGGGGGGAAATAACCCTCCTCAAGCCCTCGGGAAAATTCCTCGGACTGCTGGAGGAACCCGTCTTCGAAGAGATACGATATGATCTCCAGGAAGGGGATCGTTTATTCCTCTACACCGACGGCCTGACGGAGGCCCGCAACCGCTCCGGGGAGGAATTTGAACCCCTCCTCAGGGAGATGTGCCGGAGAGGATACCACCTGCCCCTGCAAGACTTCTGTGAGCAAATTCTCTCAGCTCTGGGGGAACATGCCTCCTCCCGGGGCGGCGAAACCCAGGAGGACGACATGGCCTTTATAAGCCTGGACATCATCCCCCTGCCCGGAGAGCAATAAACTCCGCTTACTTTTCTGGTTATTTCTTGACATCCGTCCCTGATGATGCCCATCCTAGACTGGAATATGGGAAAACCCTTCAGGAAGGAAATCCCTTTTGCCGGGTTGCCTCCAGGCAAGGGGGGTCAAAAAGGCGGTTTTTCGACAAAAAGAACAATTACGAGGTGAACCCATGAAAAAACCCATCTTCTTCATAACGTTCTGTTTTACCTTTTTCCTCATCTACACGGCACTCCCGGCCTTTTCCCAGGTCACGGTGGCGGTGATCCCTTTTACCGGCGAAGACAGCTATAAAGCGGATGTGGAAGCCAAATTCAAGGAACTCCTGCCTGCCGGGGGGGGTATGGCCCTCACAGCGGACAGCATGATGAAGGACATCGTGGCGCTTCACGAAAAGGCCCAGGCCCTGGGTTCGGGCTACCATGACATCTCCAAGCTTAAGGTGGCGGAATACCTGATAAAGGGGAACGTCTCCGCGGGCAAGATAGCGGTTCAGGCCATCGAGGTCAATGAGGGGATCGAGGTGTTCAACAAGACGGTCAAGGCGGACCGGAAGAATCCCTATAAGCTGAAACGCCTGATCCGGGAGATGCAGGATGCCATTCTTTATCATGCCTCCAAGAAAAAGCGGGACATTCCTTCCGAGGCGAAGCCCTATATGGAGGTGGTCCGCAACTTTACCGTTAGCCTGGAATCCCCCGAAAGCGCCTCCTATCCGTATATGGCCCTCTATCATGACGGTGCCTACAAAAAACCGGTGGCCTCGGACAAGGATTTTGCCGAGAAGGCGCGGCTCTTCCTTTCCGTAATCCGCCCCAACCTGGTCAGGGCCAAGATAACCTATTGCGGGATGGAGAGCAAGACCCCCTGGGTCTATATTCATGTGATAGCCGACAAGCGGGGAAAAAAGACCAAGCATAAATTCGGCATCATCGAGCTGGACAATGGAAACCTCTGCGTGGGGCTTTACGAAGAGATGCGTTAAGCAGTCCGCTTGGACCAAATGAACATATTTTACAAATATGACTTGACAAATTTGAGTTTTTGAATCATTCTTGCCGATATTGAACTATACCGTCAGGATGGAATAATTTGGCGTCTATGAAATAGGATGGGCATAAGGGAAAATTACCTCAGGGTACGAAAGGATGTAGACCGGATCGCCGCTGCCTGTGGGAGGCGTCCGGAAGAAATTCAAATCGTTGCCGTCAGCAAAACCCACCCCTCTCAGGTTATACAGGACGCCATCCAGTCGGGGCTTACCCTTTTCGGAGAGAACCGGATACAGGAGGCCCGGCTGAAGATACCGGACCTTTCGGGAGATTTTACCTTCCATCTTGTGGGTCACCTGCAGTCGAACAAGGCCCGGGAGGCCGTCAAGCTGTTCGATCTGATTCATTCCCTGGACAAGGCCGGCACGGCTGAAGCAGTCAACAGGGAAGCGGAAAAAGTCGGCAAGATACAGAAAGTCCTCGTGCAGGTAAACACCTCCGCCGAGGAGAGCAAGAGCGGAATAGAACCGGAAGCGGCGCCGGGGCTCTGCGGGGATATCCTGCAGATGAAAAACCTGGAGCTTCAGGGGCTCATGACCATAGGGCCACTGACGGGGGATGAGTTGCGAATCAGGCAATCCTTCATTCTGCTCAGGGATCTTCTCGGCCAAGTCAACACAACTTATGGGATAGCCTTAAAGGAACTCTCCATGGGCATGAGTTCGGATTACCGTATGGCCGTGGAGGAAGGAGCCACGCTGGTCAGAATTGGCAGCGCCATATTCGGAGTGCGGATCTAACGGATGCTGGAACTGAAGAACGAGATCATCGGCTGCATCGGGACGGGAAACATGGGTGAAGCCCTCATAAGGGGGCTATCGGATCAGATGCCTGCCGGCAATATTTACTGCTACGACAGGGAAGAGGGGAAAACCGAGACTCTCTGCAGGGATCTGGGGGTGCGGACCGTCCCTTCCCTGGAGGAACTCTGCCGGCCTTGCGATATCGTCATCATCGCCGTCAAGCCCGATCTGGTGCTCGCCCTGGCCCAGGAGATCAAACACTGGGTAAAGGGTAAGGTGGTCATTTCCATTGCCGCAGGAGTAACCCTGGAAAGCCTGGAACATGCCCTGGGTACGGAACAGATGATCATACGGGTCATGCCCAACACACCGGCGCTGGTGGAGCAGGGAATGTCCGTTCTCTCGCCCAACAAGAGCGTTCAGGAGGATGCCCTGGTAAAGGCGGAACTGATCTTTCAGGCCCTGGGGAAGGCCCTCATCCTGCCGGAAAAGCTGATGGATGCCGTCACGGCGGTATCGGGCTGCGGCCCTGCCTACGGATTTACGATGATACAGGCGATGGCCGACGGCGGGGTCAAGATGGGCATACCCCGCGACAAGGCGCTCCTTCTCGCGGCCCAGACCCTTCTGGGGGCGGCCACCATGGTCCTGGAGCTCAAGGAAGATCCCATCACCCTGCGCGGGAGGGTCACCTCCCCCGGAGGAAGCACCATTGACGCGGTCCACGTCATGGAAAAGGCCGGCTTCTCGGGGATCGTCATGGATGCCATCGAGACAGCTGCCGTGAAATCCGAGAGATTAGGGAGAAAACAATGATGAACGGATGGCCGGTAACCCGCTATCAGATGGATCAGATCAAAAAAATGATCGGGGCCCTGATTGCCACGATACTCCTGATATTCCTGGGCGGAAACACCATCAACGCCCTGATAAAAAAACGGGTCCTCGTAGACCCGAAAAGCTACACCCTCAAGGACGGGTTTCCCGTCTTTCATTCCTGCGAGGACTACATCCGCCTGATCAAGAACTACCCGCACCGGCTGGGGGTGGACATCAGGATACACCGCATACGAAAAGGCGAAACCCTCTGGGACATAGCCCGGCAAAACGGAGTTCGGATCGACACGATCATAGCCGCCAACCCCTTCCTGGAATCCCTCAACGGAACGGAGGGGCTGGAGATCGTCATCCCCCGGGAGGACGGGGTCCTGGCGGCGCTGGACAGCTTTTTTGACGGCCAGCGGATGGCCCGGATGCTGGAGTATACCGACCGGATACGGGGCGATTACAGAGCAGGCATCTTTGATATATTCTCTCCCGACGACATCCGCTTCGGTTTTTACCGGAAAGCCCAGCCTGTCATAGTCAACAACAACATTCAGCGCATCTACACCATCAAGAAGCATTTCAAGGCCCCGCTCGTGGGATATTATACCTCCTACTATGGAAACCGCTCCTCAGGTCACGGAACGGAATTTCACCGCGGACTGGACATCATGGGTAAGATGGGAACCCCCGTGCATCCCGCCAGGGACGGCATGGTCTCCTCCACCGGCTGGAAGGAGGGACTGGGCAAGACCATCGTCATCCTTCACAATGACGGTTATATCACCATTTACGGCCATCTCTCGGAGATAATCGTGAAAGAGGGGGAATACGTGAAGAGGAAGGAAATCATCGGCAAGGTGGGTTCCACCGGGCGATCCTCCGGCCCCCATCTTCATTTCGAGGTGAAGCGTCACGGCAACAGCATAGATCCGATACTCTTCGTCTGGTAAAAAAAAGGGGCTCCCGGGAGCCCCTTTTTTATGGCCCGATCAAGACGGCACCGGGAAAGCGGCACGCCGCTTACTGGAAGTTTTTGTCGGCGATCAGTCCCTTTTCGGCCTTCACGAGATCCTCCACGGTGTCCACCTCGTACCAGCCTATGCGGGAGAGATCGCATATCTGCGGGGCCGTATCAGGGTTTTCCGCCAGATACTGCAGCACGTTCTCGGCCACCGCCTTATCGCCCACTTTCTCCAGGGTCTTTTCCACCGACCGGCGGTAGATGCTCTCATGCGAGGCGTCCACATAGGTCATGCCGATATAGCCGCAGTCGAACTCCTTGAGCTGCTTGCTGATGAGCTCTATGCATCGGCCGTCCCTGCGGAGTTTTATTTTCATATCGTCATCGGTCAGGGTGCGGTCGAAATCGCACATGGCGCGAATGCCGCTCAGGGACTTCCTCATCTGCTCGAACATCACGCGGGGGTAGATATGATCCACGTTCGTGATCAGGAAGGAATCACCCCGGAACTCCTTCAGGGCGGTCATGAGGGTGAAGATGTTCCCCTTGAGATAGTCCGGATTTTCCAGCACCCTCACGTTGGCCAGGCCTTTCTCCTGGACATGGTTCCTGAGATCCTCGTAGTGAAAACCGCCCACGATGAAAACCTGATCGAAGAA
>CALCJG010000140.1 GCA_937967705.1 uncultured Spirochaetia bacterium | reverse complement strand
CATCTGCCTGCGGGACGGGGCTGACCTCAGGGAATTTCTCGCGATGTCCCGGCTCAGTATCCTCGGAGCACATAATGCCCTCAACGTCATGGCTTCGGTGCTCATGGTGCGCAGCGTGCTTGAAAAACGGGGAGCGGTTTTGGATTATGAAAAAGCGGCCGAGGCCTGCCGTTCCTTCACGGGCCTCCCGCACAGGATGGAGACCATTGGTGATTATCAGGGACGCGTCTTCATCAACGACTCCAAGGCCACAACGGTGGGGGCCGTGGAGATGGCGCTGAAAAGCCTCGGGAGCAATACCGTGCTGATCCTGGGGGGGCGGACCAAAGGGGACGATTATTCCCGCCTCGCCGCAGTCCTCGAGGGACGGATCAAGGGACTGGTGCTCATCGGCGAATCCCGGGAGAGTTTTTCCCGCATCTTCACCGCCTCTCATCCCGTTGAGGCTTCCTCCCTTGAGGAGGCCCTGGTACAGGCCATGCGGATGACTGGGGCGGGAGACACGGTGATCCTTTCCCCCGCGTGCGCCTCCTTCGACATGTTCGCGAACTACGAGGAGAGGGGCAACCGATTCAAGGATGCCTTTAAAAAGCTGAAACGAGGAGAACTGTCCTGGACCTGAAAGCCGTCATAGATACCCGGAGAAGGGAAGAACCGGACCTGATCTTCTTCATCACGGTCTTTGCCCTGGTGGGAGTGGGGGTGGCCATGAGCTACAGCTCCAGCGCCGCCTTCGCCCTGAAGCATTTCGGCGATTCCTTCTACTTTCTGAAAAAGCAGCTCCTCTGGTTCATCATCGGCTTTGCGGGCCTGCTGGCCTTCCAGAAGATCGATTACCGGGTTTACAAGAAGTTCACCAAGGTGATGCTTCTGATCTCCTTTGTCCTGCTGATCGTGGTCCTCATCCCAGGGGTGGGGAAAACCGCCAAGGGGTCGGTGCGCTGGATCAACCTGGGTTTCATGAACCTGCAGCCCTCGGAGTTCGTGAAGATCGCCATGGTCATCTACCTGGTGAAGGTCTTTTCCTCGGAACATACGGGTCTGGCCAATCATGTGATGCAGCTGCTGATCCCGGTGCTGATCATCGGCGCCACCTTCATGCTCATCATGCTGCAGCCGAACTTCGGCACGGCGATGGACCTGCTCATCGTTTCCGTTCTCATCCTCTTCGTGTCGGGATTTCCCATCGTCTATATCATCATGCTCTTCATCCTGAGCATCCCGATGTTCTATCTACTGATCTATCAGGTCAACTACCGCAAAGACAGGCTGCTCTCATACTTCGATCCCTGGGCGGACCGTTACGGGATCGGCTATCATATCATACAATCCTTCGTAGCCTTCAAGAAGGGCGGACTTCTGGGGGTGGGACTTGGATATGGAACGCAGAAGATCAACCGTCTCCCCGAGCCCCATACCGATTTCATCTTCGCCGTAATCGCCGAAGAGGCGGGGCTTCTGGGCACCCTCTTCATCATCCTGCTCTTCTGCGTCCTCTTCTGGAGGGGCATCATGATCGCCCTGGGGGCTCCCGACGAGTTCGGACGTCTCCTGGCCATCGGGCTGACGCTGCTCATCGTCATTCAGGCCTTTATCAACATCGGCGTCGTTACGGGAAGCCTGCCCACGACGGGGGTACCCCTGCCGTTTCTCAGTTACGGCGGGTCGTCGCTTCTTTCCAACCTCATAGCTGCGGGTATTCTGCTCAACATATCCCGCTATCGTGAGGTGGTCTACGAGGGGGTTAAATTATCTGACGAGGTGTGGCAATGAAACCATTAAGCGTTCTTATCGTCGGCGGAGGCACGGGGGGGCATCTCAGCCCCGGTATTGCCGTTTACGAGGAGTGCCGTGCGAGAGGGGTGGAGGTCTACTTCCTCGCAGGCAACAATGACCGGCGTTTTACCTATATGAGCGATGTGGACAGCGAAAATCTCTTCTATTATAACGCTCCCAGCCTCACACGGAACATCTTCAAGCTGCCCTTCTTCCTCATCGGGTTCCTCTGGGCCGTCCTACGCGGTATGAGTTATCTTGGGAAACTGGAGATCAGCGCCGTAATCGGGATGGGGGGATACGTCTCCGCGCCGCTGCTCATCGCCGCGCGAATAAAGGGAATCCCCCTCTACCTCTGCGAGCAGAATTCCGTTCCCGGCAAGGTAACGCGGTACTTTGCCAAATACGCCCGGGCTGTCTTTTCCACCTTCGAGGTGACCCGGGAGTATCTCAAGAACGGCGAGAACATGATCACGGTGGGCAATCCCATCCGCAAGAAGGTCTTCGTGAAGGCCACCCGGGAAGAGGCTCGCGCCCATTTCAACATGAAGCACTGCCGCCAGGTGATCCTGGCCATCGGCGGAAGCCAGGGCGCCCTGAAGATAAACGAATTGATGCTGGGGCTCAAGAAGACCTTCCCCGGTGATTTCAAGGATGTGGGGATCATCTGGAGCACGGGAGACTATTCCTACGAAAAATACAAGAAGCTCGTACAGGAGGAACTGGGAGGCGGCTCTGTCTTCCTGTCCCCCTTCATCACCAACGTGGGCCTGGCCTATCTGGCCTCCGACATCGCCATCAGCCGCTCCGGCTCCGGGGTGATGATGGAGCTGGCAGCCATGGGCATTCCCTCCATCCTGATCCCTTATCCCTTCGCGGCTCAGGACCATCAGAACACCAATGCCGACGAGTTCGTGAATGCCGGTGCTGCCCTGAAGATCATGAACGACGAGGCCGTTCCCCAGAAGGTGGGGCCGGTAATCCTCGATATCCTCAACAGCAGGACTCAGCTTGCGCGGATGTCTGAGAAGGCCCTCGCGGCCTCCCGGAAGAATGCGGCGCAGGACATCGTGGACCGGATCGCGGAATTCCATAAGCAGGCGGCGGTATAGCGGTATGATAAAGAACAGGGACATACTCTTCCGGAAGTCGCGCCGCATGCACTTCATCGGGATAGGCGGTATCGGGATGAGCGGCATCGCGGAGATCCTGATCAACCTGGGGTACGAGGTTTCCGGGTCGGATCTCCGGGAATCCGAGCAGACGCGGCGCCTGGGGTCCATGGGGGCGAAAATATTCATAGGCCATTATCCCTCCAACATAGAGGACTATCACGTGGTCGTCACCTCCAGCGCCATTGTACCCAGCAATCCGGAGCTTATCGAGGCCCGCAAGAGGAAGATCCCTGTCATCCACCGGTCGGAAATGCTGGCGGAGCTGGTGCGGCTGAAGCACGGGATCGGAGTGGCGGGCACTCACGGAAAGACCACCACGTCCTCGCTCCTGTCTTACGTGCTTTATCACGGCGGGATGAACCCCACAGCCGTGATCGGGGGTAAAGTGCTGAATTTCGAGTCCAACGCGAGAATTGGGGAAGGGGAGTACATCGTGTTTGAAGCGGACGAGTCCGACGGCTCCTTTCTGAATCTCCTTCCCTCCATCGGTATCGTGACCAACATAGACGCCGACCACCTGGACCATTACAAGTATTTCGAAGGGCTCAAGGATGCCTTTCTCTCTTACATGAACAATATCCCCTTCTACGGTTATTCAGTACTCTGCATAGACGACAACATCATTGCCGAGATGCTCCCCCGTGTCGAGCGTCCCTATTACACCTACGGATTTTCCGAACAGGCGGATTTCCGCGCCGGCAATGTGAGGATGAACGGGAGCAAGACGGTCTACGACTGTTTTTACCGCGGGGAGAGGCTCGGTGAAATCGTCCTCAATCTGCTGGGTAATCACAATGTGACCAATTCCCTTTCGGTCATCGCCGTGGCCCTGGAGCTGGGGCTGAGCTTCGAGACGGTCCGGGACGGGCTCCATGAGTTCCGCGGGGTCGGAAGGCGTCTGGAGAAGATCGGAGAGCATCGGGGCGTAACGGTGGTGGACGATTACGGACATCACCCCACGGAGGTGCGGGCCACCCTCGCGGCGCTCCGCCACCTGAACCGCCGTATAGTAGTGATCTTCCAGCCGCACCGCTACTCGCGGACGCATCTGCTCTGGGACGAGTTCGGGCAGGCCTTTGCCGATGCCGGTCTGGTCTTCCTCACGGAGATCTATCCCGCCGGAGAGGAGCCCATCGAGGGGGTTTCCTCCGGACTGATAGCCGAGGCCATAAGGAAACACGAGGGACGTGAACCGGAGCGGATCGAGAAGTTCGAGGAAATAGCCGGCCGCATGGCCGATGTGATCCGGGAGGGGGACGTGGTGCTGACGCTGGGAGCCGGGGACATCTACAAGGCGGCCCCGATGATTCTGGAAGAATGGAAAAGGCGGTCCTGATGCGGCAGAGGCCATTGCATATAAAAGCGTTGAGCGCGATCATGATAACTGGTTGCCTGCTGCTGCTCATCGCCCTCTGTGCCGCTCCGCTTTATGCCCTTCGGGACGTAAGAAAGTTTCGGGGCATCGAGTTTCGGGGGCTGGTCAACGTGTCCCGCTTCGAGGTGCTCAGCAAGGTGGCGCTCCGCGCGGAAAAGGACGGAGTCGTGGTGGACGTGGATTCCCTGAAAAAGCGTCTGGGTGATATCCATCTGGTGAAATCCTTCCATGTCGCCGAGGAGAACGGCCTTCTGGTAGCGGTCATCGTGGAGCGTGATCCCTTTTTCGTGCTGACACTCCGGAGGGCCGGGGGCAGCGTTCCTTTCGAGATCGACGAAGACTTCCGGGTCGTTTCGGCCGGTACCGTTCATGCCTGTGCGCGGCCCCTCCTGATCATTGACGAGGAGGACATGAAGGGAGGTGTGCTCTCCCTCAAGGTGAGGAATTTTATCCGTTTTTTTCTTGAAATGCAGAAGAATAGGGTTGATATAACCAGAGAGATGGTGCAGATTTACCTGGGGGAAGAGGACCGTATCCGGGTTTATCTTAACGGACGAAGAACCCTGTTCCATCTCAGATCTCTGGAGAGGGACTTCGTGAATCTGGGGAGGATAGTGGCGGCCCTGGATGCCGGGAGGTCGTATCCCGAAACGCTCCATTTGTATGATGATTTTTGTATTTCGAAGTAAGGATGAGAGGAGCTGAACAATGGAGAACGTGATTGCCGGTCTGGACGTGGGAACCACCAAAACTTGCGCGGTGATAGGCTTCCTCAACGAGAACGGCCAGGTGGAAGTGGCTGGCGTGGGTGTGGCTCCCTCCCGGGGACTGAAGAACGGCGTGATCGTCAATATCGACAACACGGTGGCGTCCATCATAAAAGCGGTGGAGGACGCGGAACTGATGGCGGGATGCGAAATCGGCAGCGTTTTCGTGGGACTCACGGGACATCACATCTCCGGCGAGAACCAGCGGGGCGTCGTGGCCATAGCCAACCGGAATCGCATGGTCAATCCCAGCGAGGTGCGGCGCGTCTTTGAGGCGGCCCAGGCCATCAACGTTCCCGCCGACCGGGAGATCATACATGTCCTCTCCAAGGAGTTTGCCGTTGACGATCAGAGCGGCATCAAGGACCCCATCGGTATGCGGGGCGTGCGCCTGGAAGCGGAGGTGCATATCGTCACGGGAGCCACCACCAGCATCCAGAACCTCGTCAAGTCGGTCAACAGCGCGGGTTTCCAGTGCGCCGACATTATATTCTCACCCATCGCTGCGGCGGAGGCCACCCTGAGCCAGGATGAAAAGGACCTGGGCGTGGCTGTGGTGGATATCGGCGGCGGGACCTGCGACATCATCGTCTTCATCGAGGGCGGTGTGGCCTTTTCCTCGGTGCTGGCCATCGGGGGAATCCATGTCACCAACGACATTTCCATCGGGCTGCGTACGCCCATTGAGTCGGCTGAGGTAATCAAGAAGAAATACGGCTGTAGCGTCGTGGATTTGGTGGACGCCTCGGAGATGATCGAGGTGCCTTCGGTGGGCGGCAGGGCGCCGAGAAGGCTCTTCCGTCAGGAGCTTTCTCAGATCATCGAGCCCAGGATGATGGAGATCATGGAGATGATCGATCATCAGCTGGTCATCAGCGGGAAGAAAGACATACTGGCGGCCGGGGTGGTTCTGACCGGCGGCGGAAGCATGATAGAAGGGTGCGTCGAAGCGGCGGAACGGGTCTTCAATGTTCCGGTCCGGATCGGCCTTCCCCGGGACATAGAGGGATTAAAGGACGTTGTGGCCACACCCCAGTATTCCAACGGGGTCGGTCTGCTGAAGTACGGCATCAAGATGAGGGAATACAGGTCGGGAAGGGATTCCGGCAAACCGGGAGGCGTTAAGAATCTGGGCGGGCGTATCATGAAATGGCTTGAGCAGTATCTCTAGTGTTTTTTTCAGGCAATATGAGACATAATATTCAGGAGAAAAAATTGAGGGGGGTTTTCTATGTTTAAGATGGAAGAGGAGAAAGCGCTGGACACCGTCATCAAGGTCGTCGGTGTGGGGGGTGCGGGTACCAACGCGGTTAACCGGATGATCGCCACCGGTATGGAAGGAATCGAATTCATCGTCGTAAACACCGACGCCCAGCAGTTGAGGGCTTCCCTGGCCTCGGTGAAGATCCAGATCGGCACCAAGCTGACCAAGGGGCTCGGAGCCGGTGCCGATCCCGGAATCGGCAGGGAAGCCGCCAATGAAGACAGGGACCGGATTCAGAAATCCCTGAAAGGGGCCGACATGGTTTTCATCACCGCGGGTATGGGCGGCGGTACGGGAACCGGAGCGGCTCCGATCGTGGCGGAAATCGCCAAGGAGCAGGGGGCCCTGGTGGTGGGTGTAGTGACGAAGCCCTTCCGTGTAGAGGGCAAGCGCCGGATGAGCCAGGCCGAAGAGGGCATGCGGAACATCAAGGAAAAGGTGGATACCCTGATCACCATCCCGAACGATCTTCTCCTGAAGATCATCGATCGCAAGACGCCCATCGACGATGCCTTCAAGCTGGCGGACGACATTCTCCGTCAGGGGGTCCAGGGGATCTCCGATATCATCATGGTCACCGGTCTTGTGAACGTCGACTTCGCCGATGTGCGCACGGTGATGAGAGAAACTGGGGACGCCCTGATGGGAGTGGGAATCGGCACCGGTGAGAACAAGGCCGTCGAGGCTACGCAGATGGCCATCAACAGCCCGCTGCTCGAGGAGACCAATATCCACGGAGCCAAGGCGGTGCTCATCAACATAGCCGGCGGCAACGACCTCTCGCTGCACGAGGTCAACGAGGTGAATGACCTGATAACCCGCCAGGTGGACCCAGAGGCCAACATCATCTTCGGAGCCACCATCGACGCCGCGCTGGAGGACAAGGTGCGCGTAACGGTAATTGCCACCGGCTTTGACAAGAAAATGAACATGCTCAACAGCCCCGGCGCTTCGGAGATGGACAGGCAGACCGGTCCGTCCCTGAAGCTGGTGGAAGACAAGAAGATCGAGCGTTATTCCAGGAAGATACCCGTTCAGATGAATCAGAAGTTCAACCTGGATTACGAGAAGCAGAGGACGGGCGATTATAACAAGGACGAGCTGGACATACCCGCCTTCCTGAGAAGAATTCAGGACTGATCCCTTTTTACCCGCCGGCGCTCCGGATCGGTCCGGTTGTCGGCGGATGCGGGTTTCAGGGAGAGATGCGGTATGAACAGAGATGCCATTGACGCCTTTATGAAGTCCCGTGTTTCGGGATACCGGTCCATCGAGGAGCTCAAGGGCGATGCCTCGACCCGAAAGTATTACCGTCTGTATAGGGATGGGTCCCCCCTCATCCTGTGCCTGGACGACCTGCTCCCCCGGACCCCCCCGGGGGAGTATTCCTTCCTCATCGTCCAGACCCTGCTGAAGAACAACGGCGTCCCGGTACCCGGGGTTTTGGAGATTTTTCCCGGGGAGGGAATACTCCTCCTCCAGGACCTGGGGGACCTCCTTCTCGAGGACATCATCCCCCGGATTACTCCCGAGGAGAGAACTGCGTCTTATGAAAGACTTCTGGAGATCATGGTGTCCCTCCAGCGCATCCCCCCGGCGGATATGCCCCCCTTCCGCCTCGCCTTCGATGAGGAAAAGCTCCTCTTCGAATTCGATTTCTTTCTGCAGCATGCCCTGCGCATCTACTTTAAAATCCAAGAGGATAATCCCGCACTCCGGGAGATACGGAACGGTTTCGCGGCCATAACCGGGGAGCTCGTACGGCCGGAGCATTTCGTTCTGAATCACAGGGATTTCCACAGTCGCAACGTGATGATCTGCGGGGAACAGTACTATCTCATCGATTTTCAGGATGCCCGCATGGGGCTTCCTCAGTACGATGCCGTGTCCCTTCTGCGGGATTCCTACGTGGATGACGCCTATATGGATCTTGAACATCTGCGGAAGTATTATTATGACCTGGCCCGGGAGGCCGGAATCCTTCATATGTCCCCGGAGGAATACGAGTATCTCTTTGAGATCATGTCCTTCCAGCGTAACATCAAAGCGGTGGGGACCTTCGCCTATCAGAAGACCTCGCTGGGCCGGGACCGTTACGAACCCTGCATCGGAAAGACCCTACGCTCCGTATTCCGGTACGCCCCCGCCCAGAAAATCCTGCGTAAAACCGCCGCCCTGATCCAGGAACTGACGGGAGTGCGGCCGTGAAGGGTTTCATCCTGGCGGCGGGGCTGGGGGAACGCCTCCGTCCCCTGACCGATGAGATGCCGAAACCCCTGGTTCCTGTCCTCAACCTCCCGGCCATTTGCTATTCCCTCATCCTCCTGAAAGAGGCGGGGATCAAGGATATCATCATAAACCTCCATTACCGGCAGGAGGACATCCGGACCTTCTTTGCACGGCACCGGGATTTCGGATGCCGTATAACCTTTTCTTTCGAGGAGGAGATTCTGGGAACCGGCGGGGGGCTTAAAAATTGCGAGGCCCTCCTCGGCGATTCCCCCTTCGTTCTGCTCAACAGCGATGTGATTATGGACCTGGATCTGACAGGGGTTCTGAACCTCTTTCTGGCGAAATCTCCTCCGGGGCTGCTGGTGCTGCAGGAGCGGGCGGACGCCGCGGAGATCGGTCCCGTGGCGCTCCGGGAGGACCGGATTGCGGATTTTAAGAATTTCCTGAAAACCGGCATTCCGGGGCGGTGCATTTACACGGGAGGGGCGGTGCTTTCTCCGATGATCTTTCCCTACCTGACGGAAGAGTTTTCCAGCGTGGTCTACACCGGTTACGTGGATCTCATCCGGAACCACCGACTGGACTTTTGCCTGCATAAGGGGCGATGGTTCGATATCGGAGGTCTCAGGTCCTGCTGGGAATCCAGCATGGCCCTGCTGAAGGATTTCGGTTTCTGGCAGTCCCGCGCTGGGGAATACCTGGGGATGGAGATGAATCCCGTCCATCCTCAGGCCTCCCTCGGAAAGGGGGTCGTGGTGGATCAGAGTGTTGTGGGCGAGGGGAGCGTTGTGGGCGGGGGGAGCCGGATTGAGAAGACCCTCCTTTTTCCGGGTTCCCGCGTCGGCCGG